>DAOUTY010000017.1 GCA_030668425.1 Chloroflexota bacterium | reverse complement strand
GGGAGAGGTTAGAGCCTGTCCTGAGCCCTGGCCTTGGCTAGGACCAAGGCTTGCCGAAGTATGAGGGTGAAATAAAGCCTTAGGGGCACGGTGACCGTGCCCACTACATTGTGCATGTTATAGATGCGTAGGGTGGGTTCCGCTGCTGCTTCACCTACACTACAGATGCGTATTCAAGGGGTAGATTGGCCGACGTCGGCCAACCTACCCACTCGAAACTGCCAACCTGTATTTTCGGACCAATCCAACTGGAAAACACCGAGTCTATTAAGGATATGCAATCCTGACTGCACGAAACCACTGAGCGTGCAGACCTAGAAGGAAACCGCTGTCTTGACTGCCTTGTGCTTCGACTTACTCAGGTTGACTTCAATCATACCCTTGTAGTCTTCGATAGGGAATGTGTGCGTTACCATGGACTCGACATCAACCTTCTTCTGCCTTATGAAATCAATCGCCATCTCAAAGACGTGCTTTCTTTCACCATGCTCATCGGTATAGCCATAGGTATAGACACCCTTTATGGTCTGCAGCTTCAGCCAGAGGGGTGTGAGGTCGAGTTTTACATCCGTGCCAATCCCCACCACACTCAATACCCCACCCGTTCTCAGCGCTCTCATACTGGCGTTAAGCGTCCCGGCGCTGCCCACGACATCGTAGACCTTTGAGAATCCCCCCATGAGGATATCCTTACCCAGCATTGGCTTGTATGCCCTGGCCCCGGTGATGCGTTCTGTGTGATGCAAGATATTGCCATCCGTAATCACATGGTCAGCACCGACCTTGGATACCAGCTCCGCATGGAACTTCGAGGGCTCCGCCACCGCAATCGAACAGTTTATGTCAAAAGCGCGTATCGATTGAACGATGAGGCTGCCTATCACGCCACCGCCGATGACAAGAACCTGATCATCCTGATCAGGCAGATTGTCCAGCACCGCCTGGAGAGCGCAAGCAAATGGCTCTATCATAGCGCCCTCTTTATGAGACAATTCGTCAGGCAATTTGAAAACCTGGTCTTTATGTGCTACAAGATACGGTGCCAAGCCTCCTCCTATGTCGCGACAAATACCCGCGAACATACCTGGAGAAAAGGCACCCTCAGCATAGTTCTCGCAGTTGCCCGGCTTCCCCATCCGGCAGCTTCTACACTCGGGCTCAATCCCCCTCGCAGAGCAGCTCAAATTCGGGGCGATAGTAACCACATCTCCCGTCCCTATGCCACTAACATTGCTTCCGACTTCTACGATCTCACCACAAAGCTCGTGCCCCAAGGTGCAGGGAAACGAGGTAAAAGGGGATGCAGTCGGGGAATCCCTCAAGAGAATTAGGTTAATATCGCTGCCACAGAACCCACATATGATCGTCCTGATCTTCACCCAGTCAGGAGAGGGCAATGCTGGCTCCGGGATGTCTACAAGCCGTATCGTGGTAAGGGGTCCCTCATAGTAGAGCCGCCGGCACACGCTCCCCAAGACCTTCAATGCAGCGAATTGTGGAACTGACACAGAGAACTGTAAGGCTTTCATGCTAAGTCCCCCTTCAGCGAAGCAACAAGTACGGAGATTGCTTAGCCTGTCAATCTTGAATCTACCAACGCCCGGCTGCACTCATCAGCCGCCTCCAGTGTCACACCCCTCCATCCACACGCTGTCCAGCACCACCAAATCCGGCGGCACCAGGTGCACTTCAGCATCCATCATCACATCCAGCACTGCCGGGAGCCCTGAGTCCACCGCCCGCTGCAGGGCGGGCCGTATCTGGGCGGGCTCCGTGACACGCTCACCGTAGCAGCCCATGGCCTCGGCCAGTTTGTCATAGCGGACGTCGGTGAAGTCCACGCCACAGTAGCGTCCATCGTAGACCAGCTTCTGCCCCCCTTTGATCATCCCCCAGCAGCAATCATTGGCAATGATAACTATAATCGGCGCGTTCTCCCGCCGTGCTGTCTCCATCTCCATGGCGTTGAATCCGAAGGAACCATCGCCGGTGACGCAGTAGACAGGTACGTCGGGGCGAGCCAGCTTGGCTCCTATGGCATAGGGCACCCCCGACCCCAGATGTCCCGAATCGGCAGCCCAGAGGAAAGAACGAGGCTCATAGACACGGTTCTGGTAGAAAGACCAGACCGACGTGGTGCCCCCATCCTGGGCCAAGATGGCGTTGCGGGGGAAGAACTCGCGCACCTCGCGCATGAGGCGCAGTGGGTGAATGGGCGATCTGTCAGAACAAGCGCCTTCCTCCCAGCCACTTGTCCAAAGCGCCTGGTCCTGCCGGGCATCGTTAAACTGCGGGTTCTCTGCCTTGGGCCCTGTCCGTGCTTTAACCGCCTCTAATAAGGCACGCAGCGTGGCTTTAGCATCCCCCACCAGAGCCAACTCAACTGGCCTGTTCAGGCCAATGTTCTGGGGCTCTATGTCAATCTGTATGAAGCGCTGCTTATTCAACTCTCCCCATATCGGAGGCTTTCCCCAGAAGTCTATGTCCCCCAGGCGACCACCTACCAGAAGCACCACATCGGCCGCTGCCTGGGCCTTCAGCGCGCCAAACGCGGAAGGGATCAGGCACAGGGGATGGTCCTCGGGGATGGCCCCGCGTGCACCCAGGCTCGTGGTTACAGCAGCCGAGAGATACTCCGCCAGTTCCACGACCTCCGCCCAGGCCCCAGACCACAGCACCCCTCCACCGGTGTGAATAAGCGGCCACTGGGCATTCGCCAGTATCTCCGCCACCCGCTCGATAAGGCTTGCATCGGCCATCGGAGGCGTGGTAGCCCGATATCTCTGCGGCGGCAGGACAGGATACTCATCGGTATCCAGCTTGTCGCAAACCACATTCGAGGGCAGGTCCAGGTACACAGGGGCAGGACGGCCCGAGGTAGCTGCACGGAATGCCATTTGCACTAGCTGAGGCATCCGCCTCACGTCGTTCACCAGACCTCGCCACTTGGTTATGGGAGCCATCAGGGAGATCTGATCCAGTGCCTGCATTGAGCCATGCTCGGGATACGAGCGCCAGGTCTGGTTCTGCGCTCCCAGTACAACGAGAGGAACCGAATCAGCCCATGCCGCGTAGACGCCGGGCACCAGGTCAGCCACCCCCGGACCCACGGTGCCCAGGCACACCCCGGGCTCACCGGTCACCCGCGCCCAGGCATCGGCCATGTGGGCCGCAGCCTGCTCGTGGCGAGCTGTGACGAACCTCAGCCCGGTCTCACTCCCCAAACGATAAATAGCATCGGTGATGGGATTGCACTGGTCTCCCGGGATGCCAAAAACATAGCGTACCCCTTCTTCGATAAGACAACGCACTAGCGCCTGCACCTCTGATCTCAGTCATCTTTCTGCCCTCCTCTTATCTATGTTGTCCGGGCACCGCCCGTGGTGATTGCCGGGGGTTTGAGGTGGATCAGCCTGCGGCAGGCGTCCGAACCGGTGGTGAGCGGGCTATCCAGCAGTTCCACCTGCACCGGGTGCCTAAGAACCTTCTCAAACATGGCCTTGTTGAAGTAGTTTCCACATATGCACCATAGCGGTGTGGGCTCCAACTGCCCCTCAACTATCATGGGACAGGCGCATTCGCCCTTTACATCGGGATAAAAGTCATAGTGAATTATGTCGCCCTTCCTCTCAAGCTTCCTCTTATCAGGAAAGGCGTTCATCAAATCAACAATGAAGGTATCTATGTCAACATCTGTATTCAGTCCCCCAAACGGTATAAACAGGGAGTTGCACATTTCGCCAGTGCATCGAAGGCACATCTCTCGCGCCGTACCATCGAAGTCCGGCTGGAAGATACGTTTGAAGACCTCACCATTTAGAATTCTCGCGAACTCTTGCGTCAGGATGGAGAGGTCGCGAAGCGCTGCCTCTTCTTCCTCGGACAACTTTTCGGGCATTTATCCTCTTCCTAGTAGTGCCCAAGCACTAAATTCGAATCACTATCGGCAAACGTAGCGTTGCCACAGGAGTGGCAACGAATCCTCCGTCGTGACAGGAGTCACGACGCTACCTATCTATCGAATATCCATAAACAGCTCTAGCCCTCACTCCCCGGCGCAGTGAAGACCGAGGGCTTGAGGTAAATAACATATTTGCAGAATGGCTCGCCAGTCGTCATGGCGCTACCCATAAGCTCCGTCTTAGCGATTGGCCCCATCCCGACAGCCTCCAGGTATTGTGCCGCCATGTTAGCGCCGCAGGAACATAGCTCGGGGAACGGCTCCACCATCCCCAGCTTGACCACCGGGCACTCACAAATAGGCTTGCCTTTCTCGTCGACACTGCAATGATAGGATGAGTGCACGACATCACCCACTTTTTCGATGGTCCTCGGCCCCATAGGAGGTTCCAAGTCAGACAGATGTTTCACCAGTTCATCAAAAGTCATGTCCGGTCTGATTCCTAATGCCCACACCGCCATCGCGCCACAGGCCCGGCTCATCCTCATCATGACGTGCTCTCTATGCTCAGGGGGGAGCTCTGTCACCCCCTTCAGCAGCCCTGCCATGACACGTGGCAGCCATTCCGTATAGATCAACCCCTTTATTTCTTCAGAATACTCGTGCGCCATTTTCTCGACCTCCTCCAATATTCAGTAATTAAGCCTCAAATTTGAAGTACTGTCAGTGTAGCGTTGCCACAGGAGTGGCAACGGATATCTCGTCGTGACAGGAGTCACGACGCTACCAGCCTCCTCGATTTATTTCGTCATGACAGGAGTCACGACGCTACTTCTAATCGACTTCCCCAAGGGAGGGGAATCGTAGTCGCAACCCTAGGTCTCATGCTTCGGTGTGGTGAAGGGAGAGGGCTTGAGGTGCACGAGGAAGCGGCACTCGTCTTCACCACTTACCATAGGGCTGCCCAGCGTCTCTACCGTGGCCACCTCTCGACCGGTGTACTCCTCTATATAGCTCGCTACGCTATTCGACGAGCAAGCGCACACCTCGGGCCTCGCCTCTATCCAGCCATACATGATTAAGGGACACTGGCATATCGGGCGGCCGTCCTTATCTTTTGGAGGAACATAAGTCCAGTGAACTATATCCCCAATCTGAGTGACCTTCCTCGGCCCAAAGGGAGGTTTCAATTCCACCATGTGTTTCTTATAGTCCTCCCAGTCCATGCCTGGCTGACAATCCAAGACCATTTTCGCCTGGTCACTGCAAGCCTTGGACATTTTCATCAGAATCCCGTCCCTGTGCTCCGGCGGGAGCTCGCTAATCCCTTCGTAGGCCGCGTCAACGATCTTGTACAGCCAACCGTGGAGCAATTCCTTTATCTCCGGGCTCATTTCCAGATAGAAATCGTCAATCGACCCCTTCACCTCGGGGCTCAGCTCTTCAGCCATGTCTTTTCCTCCTTAATCATACTGCTATGTCCTGCGCCAGTGGCTCATTCCTTTCCCCACCCCACCTCGGGCATCGCTACAGTTCTCACCTCTTCCGATGCCGCCTCGTCCTGCAGAAACGGGGTGCGCAGAGGTGAGTACGGGACCAGACCGTACAGGAACCTGTAGACCACCTTGGGGCGCCATTGTCCTGCCGTGACCTCCCATCTCTTGTTTGCCGGGTCGTTCAAAGATGCCTCGCGAATCTTGACCCAATCGCTGTGGATATTGCCCGCTGTCCAGATATTGATGACCTCCCCCCCGCCGGCCGTCCCCGCCACCGCCTGGTAACACCCTACCAGCTTCATGCCCCAGTTCTGTGCCATAGGCACAAGCTCTGTTCCAATGGCATTTACGTACTCGTCAACCTTGCCGGGCAGAACCTGCGCCAGTGTGTGCAAGTATATTGTAGACTTGTAGTCACCATCCTTGATCTGGGCCAGAGTCGGAGAGAAAGGTGCCGGTTCCAGCACCTTGCCAACCCAATCGGTCCGATAATCGACAGCCTCCCGCTCCCAGACCTTCGCCAGAGGGTCCTTATCGTGAAACTCCTGTATCCGGTCGAAGGCTGCCCAGTCATCCACCTCCCATAGGGCCAGATTCTCGTTATAGTGGATGCCCACCATGAACATACCAACCAGGCGCAACCCTTGCTTCTCCGCATCAGGCACATAGTCAGTGCCCATTACCTTCCAGAACTCCTCTTGAAACCGGGAAACAATCGTTATGCTATCATACAGGTAAAGCATTTACATCCTCCAAGTTGCTGAGATCCCTTACTATCATCGCCCTGTCCAGCACCTAATGAAGCATAGAGTAGGGTACAGGGATCAAGAACTTATAGCTCCACTCTGCGCATAAGCTCGATCTCTTATCCAGCCATTGCCGTAAATCCGGGTCCTTGCCCATAGCCTCCCGTATCTGGCCCCAGTGCGCCCAGTTCTTCACCGACCAGAAGCTTATTATCTCTCCGGACTCTCCGCACGCGCCAAACCAGCGATAGCAACCCGCCAGCTTCACTCCCATCTTCCCCACCACAGGCACCAGTTCCTTTTCGAAGGCTTCCACAAACTCGTCCGTCTTCCCAGGCAAAACGCCGTAGGATAAACGATAATACAGAGTGTTCCCGGTGAAATCCCCCTGCTTCCGCCGCTCTTCGATTGTCGCCGCAGTAGGGGAGAAGGGGAGACCCTCCAGCAAGCTGTCAAACCACTCGTCACGGTATCTGAACCCTTCACGGTGCCACGCCAATCCGTCGCGCTCATGCATCACGAAATTGGACAAGCCTTCGAGAGACTCTACCCCTTTTGGCAGCTCGGATAAAAAGAAGGTCTCGCGGTGTCGAAAGGCAACCCTGAAAATGCCCATCACCGTCATGTGCCGATCCAAGCCGGGAATCAAATCCGTGCGCATGACATCCACATACTCATCCATCATGCCCGTAAATGGGTAGGTATTCTCATGCAGATAAAGCATGGTTGCTCTTACTCCTTTCCTTCGTTACTCGCCTCGCCTCTCCCTTGAGCATATCTGGATTCCATGTCTCGCTTGTGTTCCATCAGTATGCCCCAGGTCAGCCGCTTGGTATACCAGGCCACCGGCCACTCAAGCAACTTCCCCCACAGTGGCACTCTGACATCTACCTTGTCCACAATTTTGGTGCCCTCGCTCGTTTCGTAGAGGAAGGTGCTCTCCAACGTGCCCTTGGCGAATCCTCCGATTGTCTCGTTCGTCATCCTGTCGGGCGGAATCACGGTCTGCTTCTGTTTCGCCTCTCGCGTGAACCCCAGCACCTTCAGCCTCCAGAGGGCAATGCTGACGTTATTTTCATCCTCCAGTACCTGGACAGACTTTATGCGACCCTTGTGGAGTATGGGAGGGTGGGTGTACTCCGAGATTTCCCTGAGCACTATGTCCATTGGCGCTCTAATCGTGATGGATAATTCGACGCTTCTCATAGCAAACCCTCCCTAACCGCATGGCAGCCCGAGTTGATAAATACGATTTCCCCCCTGTCAGTTCCCCTCGAAGTGACCCCCACAAAATCTCCGATTTTGAGGGGGCTCCACTCCGCTTCAGCGCCTGTGCGTAACTTTTATAGCATTTCGCCAGAGTTGTCAAGACATCTCTGCTAGGAAGCCAATCTGACACAGTTGAAACCCACCTTAAGCCAGCCTTGCCTAATCCCGATGGACCTGCCGATCACGAACCCCAGACCGCGCGGTTTCCGGTAGCGATCCGCAGATACTGGCTATTCAACTACCATCGTTTTAAGCAAGGGATTACTAAATACTTCAATGTCTCAGGACTAAATGACCATTTCCCATAGGACGGAGTAGTGTTACTGTAGTTAGGGATACTGTAGCATAAGACTATTTCACCGGAGGCAACTGCATCATGAGGTCGCGGCGAAAAAGGCGTTTGCTCGCGGGCTTGCTCATTGGAGCCGGCATTGGCGCGGCCCTCTGCATGGCATTCGGGCTCAACCTGCTCAGTGGCGTGCAACTGCAAAGCAGCGATTTCCTCTTCAAAGCGTCGAATTTAAATCGAAGCATAGAACAAGAGGGGAAAGTTGTGATCGTAGCCATCGACGACAGGAGCCTGGACCAACTCGGGCATTTCCCATCATGGTCACGCTCCTACCACGCAGACCTGATAGACGTGCTTGCTGAAGCTGAAGCACGAATAGTGGTTTTCGATATCCTCTTCTCTGAGCCAACTCCTGGTGACGAGCAGCTAGCGAGGTCTCTGGAGGAGGCAGAAAACGTGATCCTCCCCCTCGCATACTCAGCGCCACAATATATGTCCACAGGTACTGGTGAATCGGTCGGAGTGGGAACTTTTATCAGGCCCCTTAGCCTCTTTGAGCAATATGCCCTTGCTCTGGGGCATGCCAACCTGCTCCCTGATGAGGATGGGGTGGTGAGGAAACTGCCACTGGCTATCGACAGCGGCGAAGACTACGAACCGGCGCTGTCCCTAGCTGCTGTCGCCAAGTATCTTCGGCGTCCTCAAATTATTGAATCCCCCATTGAGAACAACCGCATGTCTTTCGCCAGTCGATCGATTCCACTTGACGATGCTAACGGCATGCTCATTAACTACACGTGTAGCCCGGCAGATGGGGGTGACCTAGCAAGTTTCAAAACCGTATCTTTTGTAGATGCCCTAAGGGGGGAGATCGACCCCTCTGTCTTTCATGACAAGCTCGTCGTCGTCGGTGCCACAGCCAGCGCGCTTGGGGACACCTTTTGGACACCTACGGGCCAGATGATGAACGGCGTCGAGATTCACGCTAACGCCATTCATACCATTCTGGCAGGGGATTTCCTCAGGCCAGCCCCGTTCAATGTCACCATTGCCTTGATAATGGTGCTGGCACTCCTTTGTAGCTTGGTAGTGTTGCGTCTGCGAGTTCTTTGGGCCACGCTTCTGACCTTCTCCATTTGTGCTGTGTACCTCCTGGTAGCCTTCACTTTCTTCGACAAAGGCATAATGCTCAACTTAGTCTACCCACCCCTGGCTATCATTGGTACATTTGTGGGGCTAACCCTTTTCAATATCACTTCGGAACGGTCCGAAAAGAAGGAAATGGCAAGAACTTTTGGCCGCTACATTTCACCACCGGTTGTGGACAAGATTCTAACGGCGTTGGAGAAGGATGAGTTGAAGCTGGGAGGACAGCAGCAGGAAGCGACCGTAGCATTTGCTGATGTTCGTGGTTTCACCGGGATGTCCGAGAACATGCAACCAGAGGAGTTAGTCAGGGTGCTAAACATCTATCTTTCTACAGTTATTCAAGCAGTCCTCAACCACGGCGGCATGGTAAACAAATTCGGCGGAGATAGCGTTATGGCGATTTGGAATGCGCCAACATTGTGCGAAGAGCACGCTCTGTCAGCAACAAAAGCAGCCATTGACATTCAACGCGCCGTTAAAGATCTGCAAGAGCGAGAAGCAGAGCTGCCTAAAATGGACTTTGGCATCGGTATAAATACAGGCAAGGTAGTTGCCGGCAATATGGGTTCTGAGGACCGCCTGGAGTACTCTGTGGTTGGCGACGCCGTCAACATCGCTGCCAGGATAACCAGCCTCGCTGAGGCTGGTAAAGTGTGGATCAGCTCCGGCACCTATGAGCTCGTAAAAGATTACGTTGTGGCAAAGCCGCTGGAGCCGTTTGTGGTAAAGGGGAAACGAGAGCCAATCGTGGCATATGATGTGCTGGATATCAACGAGGAATCGGTCGGCTAGACACCACGTAACGATGAAAGTGTAACGGTTATGGAATCTCTTCGTTATACAGGTAGCAAGGAGAACGCGACTCGGGAAACCACCGAGACCAAGACCTATGAAGACATCGAGATTAAAAGGCTGGTTAAACAGGCTATCGATGGCGATGTTGAAACCTTTGGCGAACTCTACGGCATCTACCTCGATCGGATCTACAGGTACGTTTTCTATCAAGTTCACAACAAGGTAACAGCCGAGGATCTTACAGAGGAGATATTCATGAAGGCATGGAGAGGCATCGGCAAATACAGGTGGAAGGGGCAACCATTCTCAGCATGGCTCTATCGCATAGCCCACAACCACGTTATCGACTATTTTCGCACCAGCCGGCAACACCAACCCCTGGACAGGGAAATTCCAGCAGACGGGGATCAACCTCAGCAAGAGTTGGAAACAAAGCAGATACAACAATCGCTATTACGGGCAATATCATCTCTACCTCAACAACAAAAGCAGGTCATAACACTGAAATTCATTGAGGATCTCGATAACCGCGCGATTGAACATATTATGGGCAAGAGCCAAGGGGCCATACGAGTGATGCAAATGCGCGCACTGGCTGCGCTCCGGCAGATACTGAACGAGGAAATGGAAGAATGCGAACCGATCTATCAAAGGCTTTAGATGAGTGTTTAGGGCGTCTACGCAAAGGTGAGGCAGTCGAGGCCTGCCTGACTGATTTCCCGCACCTGCGGCATCAGTTAGAGCCGTTGTTATCTACCGCCTTATCTATCTCCACCGCACCCAGAGTCTCGCCTTCAAATGAGTTCAGAACGGTATCGAAGTCTCGCCTGATGATGCAGCTTCGCGAAAGGTCAAATCAAGCCAAAGTTGCAAAGCAACGCCAAGAAGCAGCGCAACCTGGAATGCTGGGAACAGCATGCAGAGGATTCCTTCAAGCCCTTGGCAGGCCGCGTGGACTAGTCGTTCCGGTAACGCTACTCCTGCTGATTGCAATGGGAGGCAGCCTCTTTATGATCGTGAGTCTCGCTTCCCCGTCACAACCTACCGCCCTCGCGTCCCAGTGTACTGTCAGTGTTCTAAGCGGCGGCGTGCAGATCCAAATCCCGGGGTCAGATGACTGGCAAGTGGCTGTCGACGGCATGACCCTGGATGCAGGTAGCAGGGTAAAGACTGCTACCGACTCGCATGCCATGCTGACATTCTTCGAAGGTAGTAGTATCAAATTAGAGCCCGGTACCGATATCGAAATCCAGCGACTCGAACGGGTCGACGAACACTCCACAGACATCGTTCTCAAGCAGTGGTTGGGCACGACGTGGAGCCGTGTTGTGAAAAGGTTGGATCCCGGCGCGCGCTACGAGATACAGACGCCGTCGGCTCAGGCCCTGGTCAGGGGCACTTTGTTCGAGATCGAGGTAGGCGAAACAGCGCTGACGACAGTTCGGACGACCGAAGGGCTGGTCAGTGTAAGCGCGCAAAACGAAGAGGTGTTCCTGCCGGTGGGGCAAGAAGCGACAGTAGAGTTTGGAGCGTCTCCATCTGAGCCCCGGCCGATGGCTACTGCCGATAGTGAGCTTATCATAACTGTCGGTATGCCTGCGGTGGCCTCAGTATGTGACCCCACGGGTTCGAGCACGGGATATCTGCCGGACGGCTTTGCGTTTAATCAAATCACTGGAGCACAATCCACGTCACCGTCCGACGGGGTTCAGGTTATTACCATACCGAATCCTGTGGCTGGCGAATATTCTGTCGTGTTGCGCTGCGTTGCCGACGGGACAAGCCAGGTCAACCTGACATATCTGTCCAAAGGGGAAGCAGTCTTTACACACGCCAGTGCACATGAAGTAACCAGCGGTAGTGAATGGCTGATTCCGATTCACTTAGAGGTGGCGGACGGTCAACTCATCAGCGCTACGGTGGGTGACATAGAGCCGCTGGGAGATCGAGCACCCGAAAAGATAGTCAGGACTGAGGCAGTGGAGGAGACGTTGGTTCCTATCGAGCCGCCTGAGGAGCCTGGTCAACCTGCTGATAGCGAGTGCAACTATGCGCTGGTTGTGACCAGCAGCACTGGCGGGTCGGTAACCGAACCTGGTCAAGGAGTCTTCTTCTACCGCGCGGGTACCGTGGTTGATCTCATCGCTGAACCTGATGAGGGCTGGGAGTTCAAGAGCTGGACAGGTATCGTTGCTGACAGAGCGTGCCCTACCACTACCATAACCATAACCACAGTTAAGCTTGAGGTAGTTACCGCCCACTTCGTCCCTCAACACTCCTCAGCACTGAAGTAACGGGGGTTGCAAATGCGGCCAAATCTAGCGAGAACTGATGAAACTGAGCTAGCAATTCGACCTTTACCCTTCGGCACCAAAGCCCAGCGGAGGATAAGGGACGCGGGACGAACCGAGGCGCACGACATAAGGCTGGACCTTCTCTACAAAGTGGGTAAAAGGGCAAGCTCAGCCTCGGAAGTCTCGAAGATGGTTGACGAGATTGTGACGATGACCCGGCAAACGCTGAGGGCTTCGGCATCATCAGTGCTCTTGATTGACGAGGAGAGGCAAGAGCTACTCTTCGAGTTCGCCGATGGCGCAGCAGGCGGTGTACTAAAACAGGTTAAACTGGGTATCCAGTCCGGCATCGCTGGCTGGGTAGCTCGCCATGGCTGCCCCATAATTGTCAACGATGTAACCAGGGATAAGCGTTTCTTTGCAGATGTAGATAAGGCTACGGGTTTCGTTACCAGAGCTATCATGTGCGCGCCACTGGTAACTCGGGGCAAGGTGATTGGTGTAGTCGAGGTGCTCAATAAGCTGGATGGTAGCGACTTCAACAAGCAAGACCTGGAGACCCTGGTAGCCGTAGGGGCAACAGCTGCGATTGCGATTGAGAACAGCAAGCTTCATCAATCAGTCATAGATGGGTATAAGGGTACCATGAAAGCACTGGCTGCAGCCATCGATGCTAAAGACCCTTATACTCGTGGCCACTCTCAGAGAGTAGTAGAGTACGCTCTGCTGGGAGGAGTTGCGCTCTCATTCTCACAGGAGGAGCTTGAAGTCCTTGAATATGCCAGCATCCTTCACGACATAGGGAAAATAGGTATTGCCGATAGCATACTGAGTAAGCCGGGGCATCTCAATGCCGAGGAGTATAACGCCTTCCTCGAACACCCCGTGATAGGTGCCAATATCATAGATGGTATTCCATTTCTGAACGCAGTAAGAGCGCTTGTCCTCCATCACCACGAGAGGTACGACGGGTTGGGCTATCCCGACGGCCTAAAAGGTGACGACATTCCCATGGGCGCTCGTCTACTGGCTGTCGCAGATACCTTCGACAGCATAACTACCGACCGTACATACCGCACCGCACTGAGCGCAGAGCATGCCATCAATGAGTTGCGCAGGTGCTCTCGCGACCAGTTCTGCCCTATCGCCGTGGAGGCCTTCATCTCCGCCTTTGAGAAACGCCTGCAATCCTTGCTCCGGCCCGATTCCCTGATCGCAGTTGCCTAGCGCCGGGTCAACTCATTCGACACGCAGCATCCCATCACGGAGATACACCCTCCCTGAGTCATCTGATTTAGTGCTTGACACCTAGTAGGTTCCAGGCGCAGGTTCCTCGCCTGGATGCAGCCTGCGCCATCTCTCCAGCAGCTGCTGCTTTGTCTCACGGTGTTGCGGGTCGGGCACGCACGCAACCGCAGAGCAGACCTCGGCGCAGCGAGGCGACTCGTAGGCGCCAACACACTCCGTGCACCTGTCGGGATCGACGACATGCGCAGTGCTAATAGCCCTATTCGGACATTCCGGTCTGCAGTCCCCACACAGCCAGGGAACGGTAGCGCATTTTTCAGGGATGATTTTGTAGGCTATTCCCCTAGTCTCCCTTCATTACTTGTTCTCAGCATCGCAGGACAGGCTTATCCAAGCTTCAACTCAGCGTTGCATCAGGCAACCAACGGGTTACCCGAAGTTATCCCTACTCTTCCTTCTTCAATCTCTCCGAGGCACTGAGCAGTAAGGCGTTCGTTTTGTCCATTTCTTCATACGCCTGCATCAATTCATCGTGGATTGCGGTCTCACCAAAATCTTTAGCCTTCTCCGCCCACTCCTTGAATTCCTCGCCATGCTCTTTGTTGTGCTTAACCCAGTAGTCCAACAGCGCCCTCAACTTGTCCTTTTCAGCTTGTCCCATTGCGTTCACCTCCCTCATTACGCTGGCATCAATAAACGTTTATAATTGACTACACGGCAATTCAGACCAAGAATTCTAAGACTAGAACGTGGGGTGACGAAACATGAAACGTATAAGCTGGCCTATCCTCCTGGGATTGTCATTGATCGTACTATCCATAATCCTCTATCTGATCCACTACGCCATCTTCAGGGATACACACCACATCTTCATCTTCATGATAGGAGATATTGCTTTCGTCCCGATCGAGATACTTCTGGTCACTCTTATTATACACCGGCTGTTGAACGAGAGGGAAAAACGCGCCAGACTGGAAAAGCTGAACATGGTTATTGGGACCTTCTTCAGCGCAGTCGGAACAAGACTCCTGACCAACTTCTCCGACTTCGACCCCGGACTGGACAAGATTAGAAACCACCTTATGGTGACCAACGACTGGTCCGAGCAAGAATTCCTCGAGGTCAGTCAACGCCTCAAGAACTACGATTACAAGATTGACATCGACCGGGTCAATTTAGAGGAACTGCGCAGCTTCCTTATGGAGAAGAAGGACCTTTCGATACGTATGCTGGAGAACCCCACTTTGCTGGAACATGAATC
>DAOUTY010000192.1 GCA_030668425.1 Chloroflexota bacterium | reverse complement strand
GACTAAACTCGAGGTCCTCCATAATAACAGCTTCCGTGATGCTGAAGCAGTCGTGAACCTGGGCCATACTGATCTCCTCGCGGGGGTTCTTTATCCCCGCCTCAGCAAACGCCGCCTTCCCGGCATGCACAGTCTCATACACACTGGTAAACTCAAAGTCATTCTGACACCAACCCTGATTCTGCCCCACTGATATCTGCAGCGCCTTAATGTATACAGGATCAACACGGAAATTCTTGGCCATATCGGCGCGACAGAGGATCGCTGCCGCTGCACCGTCGGTAACGCCGCAGCAGTCAAATAGTCCCAGGGGCCAGGCGATAATCGGCGCTGCTAGCACCTGGTCTATCGTCACCTCTCGACGCAGATGCGCCTTGGGATGCATAGCCCCGTTGTGGTGGCTCTTCACCGAAATCATCCCTATCATTCTCTTGCCTTCCTGAGGGCTGAGGCCATACTTTGCAAAATACGCCGTTGCAAGCAGTGCAAATGCGCTGGGCCCGCTCATACCTTGAGACCCCATCAGGCCCCTACTCTCGCTGGGAAACGGCACCTTACCGAGACCCATCCACCCAGTGTCCTTCAGCTTCTCGACGCCCAAGGCCAGTACTACGTCATAGACGCCGGCAGCCACAGCATAGGCAGCGTTCCTCATAGCATCCGAGCCCGTGGCGCACATATTCTCCACGCGAGTTACAGGTATGTAGTTCAATTTCAATGGCTCAGACAACACTCTACCGGTATCACCGGAGAACATGGTTCCAACCCATGCCGCTTCTATGTCCTTCTGCTCTATTCCCGCGTCCTCATATGCCTCTTGGGCCGCTTCAATGATCAAATCATCCTGTCCCTTATCCCATAGCTCACCGAACTTGGTGCAGCCCATACCGACTATCGCAACCTTATCTTTAATACTTCCCATGTCATCTCCTTACCGAATTATCGCGATTTTAGAACCTCACTGGCCTGCACTTCCACCAGTAGCTGTGCACTCCACCTACATAGTGCATCCACCTGAATGTCATCTCAACATCCTGACCACTCGTGGTTTCATCGGGCTCACGGTCTGTCATGTTGCATGAAACCCTGCCCCCACCTTCGAAATCCACAATACACACGGTGATCGGAGGGACTTCCGTTATAGCCAGATTGTCGTGAGAGAAGCTAGTGAGTTTGCCTTTCTTATCGGCGAAAGAGTAAGGCTCATACTGGTCTACTGCCTGGCACACCAGACATACTCTCTGCACCGGGTACTGAGGCGTTCCACAGTTCTTGCACTTTGACCCGTAGAGACAGAGCCCCCACTTCTGATCCCTCCACAGGGCTGAAAGAGATATGGTTGGCCGATCAGGACGAGACTGGGGCTCCATATACATAAGCCCTCGCCAGAGCACATACTTCTGATAGTTGGGCATCATACGCTTCGATTCCAGGTGATGCTTTATCCCCCTGCGATCTCGAACACTCTCAATCTGCCCATTAACCTTGAAGATCAACGCATCACAGCCATCGCCGTAGCCGCCAACGAGAACCCTGTCGCCCTCCTTGGTCTCTTCGAGCGCTGCCACCAGCAGCATTAGCGGCATAGCGGTACCAGTAAGACCGGTGGTCATGAACATGGGGTCCTGAATCTGTTCGGGGTCGAACTTCAATATCCGCGCCGCCGCATTGATGTGCCTGGGGTCATCCGTGAAAAAAGCGACCCTGGCAATGTCCTGCGACTTCAGGTCACACTTATTCAGCGCTGCGGTAACCGCCTCGGGGACCATCCGAGTGTAACCTTTCTCGCGTATAAAGCGTTCCTCATAGCTGCGGACGAAGGTATCCCTGTCCGACCTCCACATATCGAAGAAGTCCTCAGACACAGTGTGGCCTCCTACAAACTCGGCAGCCACCGCATCATTGCTGACCAGAACGGCACCAGCCCCGTCGCCGAAGAACATCTCGTTCATACCATTGGCACCCGCCAGACGAATGTCCGAAGCAGTTACCAGAACATTCTTAGCCGACCCTGCCCTCACGGCATCCAGGGCCGCCCTCAAGGCGATCGTCCCCGCCCTCAGGGAACCCCCAAAGTCCGCCGTAAGTATATCTCTGCGCAGAGCCATCGCCCCAGCTATAGTCGTCGATGCCTGCTTCTCCTTGTAGGGAGATGAAGTCGAAGCAAAGAACAAACCATCTATTTCCTGCCGGTCGATGCCCGTCGCGCAATCCACAGCAGCGGCAAAGGCCATGGTCAAGCTGTCTTCATCAAAGTTGGCAACAGCTTTCTCGCCCGGCACGGGAAACGGGCTCTGCCAAGCCTTAACGATATCTGCCCGATCCAGCCTATACAGCGGTATGTAGGCACCATACGATCTAATACCTACCATTTGTGCCTCCTTTCACAATCTCGGCCGTAGCCAATTATAGCATAGGAGCTACTCAGCCACAATCCTAAGACCACACACAGCATGAGTGTCATTGGCATTAGTCAACAATCAATGAGCCTGTGATTTCTTACATCACCGATACCAGCAGCAATAGCCCCAACCCTAGCGCGCCGTAACCGCTCAACTGGTACCGAGAAAAGACAGTGACTCTGCGACGTAGCGGTACACCGGGGCCAGGCCAATGCTCATAACGGTAATAGTAGTCGCAATCGTACTGGCATTCGCATATTACTATTTCCTACGTTCATTCGGGACATTTAGGTGATTGTGCTCAGTTAGAACACAACATAGACTTTTATTAGTGGAAGAGCAGGCAATAAGCCAATTCAGGCCTTGCTTCCAACTTATAAAAACAGCAGCGACACGATTATGACGCTTAAAGACACAATAGCTTCCTGTCTTGTCATCGCCCTGGGGGTAATCCTGGCCCTGCATTTTGTCTTTTTCTGGCTGTATGGCGGGGTATTCATCCACGAGAGTAACAAGGTCATACTGTCGATAGAAACAGCAATGAGCGTGGCGATTTTCAGCTTTGGGATAGAGCGGCTGCTAAGCTCTGCCAGTAAGAGACTCAAGCTAGGAGCTTCAGCTATTTCTCATGGCAACATGCAAGATAAAATATCGACTTCGTATACTACCTCGCCCAGAGACCTCCAAATAATTCGAAAGGCAGCCATTCCAAACGACACCATGGCAATAACGATACTACCAAAAACCACCCTGTTGACCGACAGCGATGCCCGCTATACGGAGAACTACACTTTCAAGATGTCCAACAACAGCACTGAAGATTCTGGCCATGTCTTTATTCACACGCCCCATACTGAACATGCCCACAGCGTACACACCGAAGCAACCTAGACGTATTATCTCTAGACATGAAGATATCAACGACAGCCACCAAGCCAAGCGAGTCAACCACACCGTCCCACCACCCTTTCGCACCAGCTTTTGCCAAAGCCATTTTTCTTCCAGACCATAATTCTCATCAGCTCAGCGTCCAGGGGCACTACTAAATTACTACTTCAACGAGTACTAATATCTCATTGTTAAGTTACCTGTACCTCATCAAAATCAAAGTAGCACACTACAGTAGTAGGTGAACACGATAGGAAGCAAATAAGAGAACAAACCCCAGGTCTCGATCTAACTAGAAGGGGGGTGAACAATGCCAGCACTGGCAGGTTTAATAACAAAAATACTGGCCCTTACGGATTCAATTTTGGGAGTTTTTGTCACAGTAGAACCGTATACCATTGGTGCCTGTAACCTAACACGATACTCAGCTAACGTCACTGATTGCGGTGACGAGATGGTAACGAGCCTAGCCAATATGCTCTTCTCTATAGCCGAGATCGCAAATCACTTTCTTGGTGCGCTCGCAGCTACATAAAGCTAAAGACCTGTGCAAACAATCGAATCTCTTTTAACTACCCTAAAAGGAAACCCTCCGG
>DAOUTY010000204.1 GCA_030668425.1 Chloroflexota bacterium | reverse complement strand
TGAAGAAACTCCCCTAGTCCCGTATGGGCAGGGGTGCCGAACGGCCTACTTGAAGGGCGGATGCTACGAGAAGCCAGTGCGCCACCGGTTGTGCAGAGAGATAGCCCGTCACTTCAAATTGAGAATAAGCCCCGTTACAGAACAAATCAGTAAAGTGTTTATCCGCGACCATATACTCCGTAACACCAAGAGAGCAACAGGTGACTCATCCCGGTTTAAAGAGGTGGCAAAATGTGTGAGTTCTGCATTCAGCATGGTGAGGGGAAGAAGTGGTATCTGGAAATGCGCAATTACTCACGCGAACTCTGGGCCCAGGAAGGGCGGCCGGAGTTCATGGACGACTACGGGGCACGTTTCGAGGAGAGGTACACCAAACGTGTGGCCTTACTGGATATGCTTGTTAACAAGCCCGTGGTCGGCGGGTTCATCCGCCGCATGGCTATCCGCAGCCAAAAGGCGGAGCACTGGGGCCAGATGGTGCCCATCGAGGATCTGGAGCAAATCGTGGACCTGCAGACCTGGATCGTGCGTTTCCCCTGCGTCTGCCGCAACCTGACCACGGGCAACCGCGATGCCCGCTATTGCTTCGGCATCGGCGTAGATATGACGGACACTATGGCCAAGTATCCCGACGCCGGTAGTTTTGAGGTGCTGGAGAGGGAAGAAGCGAAGAAGGTTCTGCGCTCCTTCGACAAACAAGGCCTGGTGCACTCCGTTTGGACCTTCAAGACGCCTTACATCGGTGCCATCTGCAACTGCGATCAGGATTGCCTGGCCTATCGTCTTCAGGTAAAGACAAACCTGACGCAGGTCATGTTCCGTGCTGAGTACGTGGGGCTAGTGGACTGGGATCTGTGCAACGGCTGCAGGAAATGCCTGATGTACTGCCAATTCGGGGCCATCAGCTACTCCAACACCATGAAGAGGGTTACTATTGAGACAGCTAGATGCTACGGTTGCGGCGTCTGTCGGGCCGTCTGCGATAAGGAGGCTATCAGTCTAAAGCCCAGAGCCGATTTCGCCAGGTTGCCATGGTAGAGGGGCGACGATGAAGATAAAAATCGATACCAGGGCTTGTGGCGACCCGCTGGACTGTCGATTGTGTCTGGATCGCTGCCCTGAGAAGGTGTTTGGAACCTATCCCCGTGGGCGAAGGGAGCCCGGCGTACCAGCCCGAGATTGGGTCATAGTTCCTCTGTTCGCTTCGCAGTGCACAGGCTGCCTGGAATGCGTGTCCTTCTGTCCTCGGCAAGCCATCTCGGTGCGGTGAGCATTGGAACCGGGCAATAAATAAAGACGCAGAACGTCAAGATTGGAACTGGTGACAGGAAAAGCGGTTGTGCAGAGAGATAGCCCGTCACTTCAAATTGAGAATAAGCCCCGTTACAGAACAAATCAGTAAAGTATTAAGTTGCGACTCTATATTCTGAGAGATCCGATAATTGAGTTTGTTCGATGTTATTGCTAGGACGAAGTTCTGCGTAGGGGCACGGCATGCCGTGCCCCTACTTCGTATCACCTGTGCCACTTTTATTCTGGATTCCTGCTTCCGCAGGAATGACATTGAGGGGACGCCAGATGAGAAAACCGCGTGTCACCCCCGCGCAAGCGGGGATCCAAAACTGCGGACAGGTCAAGTCTATTCATTCGCCCTGAGCTTGTCGAAGGGAGCCCCTCGGTAAACTCGGAAAGCGGCAAAGGACTCATCAGGGTTGTATGAATATCACGGTTTGGTGAGGTTGCAGTCGGCATCTGAACTCGTAGTATGAAACGTGATAGAGAATAGGCCTGGTGGGCTGGTTGACAAAAGATGCATGGCCCTGCCATCATTTACTTAGAGGCTGTTGTGAAGCATCTTGCCTGAATGAAAACGCAGGAGGTACAGGTTGACGGTCGAGAATTTGAGAGGTAATCCGGAGGACCCTGTCTACAAGCAACTGGCTCAACGTTTGGATACTATCCCTAATGGCTTCCCGGCTACCGAAAGTGGCGTAGAACTGAGAATGCTGGCCAAGCTGTTCACGCCGGAATATGCCGCTATGGCTCTCCAGTTGAAGCTGGTTCCTGAATCCCTGGAGAAGATTGCCAGGCGCACGGGCAATGATCCGCAGGAACTGGAGGCTACTCTCAGTGGCATGGTCGAGAGAGGACTCATACGAGAGAAGCGCGGCAAGGAAGGGACAGCCTACGGGCTGATGCCGTTCGTGGTCGGCATCTACGAACTGCAACTCGAACACATAGATGAGGAGTTCGCCCGGCTTTTTGAGGACTACTACAAAGAAGCGTTCCATAAACTGTTGGCCATGAAGCCGTCTGTGCAACGGGTTATCCCGGTTGAACAGAACGTACCGTCAGACATTGAAGTCATGCCCTATGAGCTGGCCTCGCGGCTTCTGGGAGAGGCCCAGTCGTGGGGTGTGATGGATTGCATCTGCCGGAAGCAGAAGGAGCTGATTGGTGAGGGGTGTGACCACCCGCTGGACGTCTGTATGATTTTCAGTAAGCGGCCTGGCGCTTTCGACGAGGGCGAGATCATCCGGGCACTGACAAAGGAGGAGGCGCTGGGTGTGCTGCGCCGTGCCGAAGAGGCCGGTCTGGTTCATACCGTTGGCAACACCCAGCAGGGGGTGTTCTACGTCTGCAACTGTTGTACGTGCAGCTGCGCAATCCTGCGTGGTGTGGCTGAGTTCGGCATTATGGGCGCTGTGGCTCCTTCAGAGTTCCAGGTCAGTGTGGACGAGGACATGTGCACGGGCTGCGAGCTGTGCCTCGACCGCTGCCAGTTCGGCGCGCTGTCTGTGGTGGACGGCCTCTGCCAAATAGATGAGCGGCGCTGCTTCGGGTGTGGCCTCTGTATCATGGCCTGTGCAGACGAGGCCCTCAGTCTGGTACCCAGGCCAGCCGATCAGGTAACACCGCCCCCGCAGTCTATGCCTGACTGGATGGTGGAGCGGGCTGAGGTGCGCGAGATGGATCTGGGGCAACTCGAAGATGTGATAGGAAAACTCATCAGGAAGAAGGTTGGCTAGCAGGCTTTAATATACCACGTTTACCGCTGCTTCCCCGTACATGCAGGGAAGGGATTCACCTCCTTCCCTTGGCAGGCTCGGGACGGGCTCTAACCTCTCCCTCAAGAGAGAGGGATTCTATGCAAAACCTGCGAAAGACTACAACTAATAGATGGAATCTGGGATTAGGGTTGGTCGGTTCTTCCCGGTTGTGGTTGGTATAAGTTATACCAAGACTTCGAAAACTGGAGGAAGGAATATAATCAGGTCAGACCGCACAGCTCTTTGGGGTATCGACCTCCAACTTCAGAAGCTATACAGCTGTTCTACACGTCAGCAACTCTAACTTTAGAAGTGGTACAATAATTGGGGGCAGGCCAATCTTTAACGAGAAGCTTTCTTCATTGCCCGGCGGCGGTCAGCTTCCTTGAGAAAACGCTTGCGTAAGCGTATCGACTGAGGAGTTAGTTCCACTAATTCATCACTCTCAATATACTCCAGCGCTGCCTCCAGTTCCGG
>DAOUTY010000157.1 GCA_030668425.1 Chloroflexota bacterium | reverse complement strand
GGGTCGCCGATGGCGAAGCTGATTACATCTTCTCCTTGAGCCCTCTTCTCCGCTATCTTCTTGCTAATTCCGACAAAGAGGTATGGTGGAAGGTTCTCGATGCGTTTGGCTAGTTGCATGCGGTTTGTCCTCTCTTTTGATCGACGTTGTATTATACTCAGCGTACCCCCTGATGCTTTGGTACGGTGCCGCTTAGCTCTTTCCTCTGAATCCATCTAGCCTCTTCCGGCGTTAGAAGCAGTACATCTATGGGCCCACCGACATTCTTCGGTCGTGCCTGAAAGCGCATGGTATCGATGGTAGTTCGAATTGCATAAATTGCGAAGTCTATGGCATCCTGAACTGCCATAGCGTCCCAGATGATCGGCGCCGGCGACCGGATGACTTTGTCGTTTCCCTTCTCGTCTTTTACCACCACCGGAATGAGGATGGAGGTCAGAATATCAGTCTGCCCGGACCAGGCAGCACCATAGCTTTGTGAGCCGTCTGGCTTTACATTTCTTCTCTCAACAGCGTTTCGGGATACATGACAGGAGTAGACATAGGGGATGCTGATCTTGCCCTCTTTCTTGTAGCCGGTGACGTGAAAACCTATATCAGCATTGGGGAATGACTTACGAAAGTATTCAACCAGTTTTCCGGGAACGGTCTCCACATTATCATCAGGCGTTAAGTCTTCCTCAATGAATCTCTTGATCCGGCTCGATATGGGAACGCCACCGAGCAAGTCCTGGCCGAAATTGGAGATGCCAGTCTGATGTTGTTCCAAGAGGAATGTTTTGGTGATGGAGTCGGAGTTGACCGTCTCCACCTTGAAACTCCTGCCTTCGGGCCCCTTTCCCTCAACGGTTACGGACTGGCGGCTGTCCGAAGCCATGACGATTCCCTCTGGTACATAGATGGCTGTTACAAAACTCATTCCAGGCCTCCTCTCGTGTTAGTCAAATTTACCAAACTCCGTAGAACACTATCTCGGCGGGGCCGCTAAGCAGAACCTCACCGGATCCGCCCCAGTCTATAGTTAGAGTCCCACCCGGCAGCGATATGCCGACTGGGTTGTCAGAGAGTCCCTTCAGTTTGGAAACTACGGCTATGGCGCAGGCGCCACTGCCACAGGCAAGTGTTTCCCCCGCTCCGCGTTCCCAGACTCGCGCCCTGATCTCATTTCGGCTGATGACATTCGCTATCTCGAAGTTCACCCTGTTGGGGAACATGGGATGGTGCTCCACTCCGGGCCCGACTTCAGCCAAAGGGAAATCAGCGACGGTCTCGTTCAGGAAACATACAGCGTGAGGGTTGCCCATAGAAACACAGCTAATCCTCAACTCGGTATTGCCTACCTTTATTGGATAATCGACAACAGGGGTCTCATCAGGTTCGTCTCGGCGCTCCACAATCACAGGTACGGCTGCAGGGTTGAATGCCGCAATGCCCATTGATACCTGCACGCCTGCTTCCTCTTGGATTTGTACAGCCCTTGTTCCGGCCATGGTTTCCACCGTGAACCCGGCACTTTTCACCAAACCATTCTCGTTAGCATATCTGGCAAAGCACCTTAGGCCGTTCCCACAGGCTTCTGCCTCTGATCCATCGGGATTGAACATCCGCAGGCGCAGGTCTGCTGTCTTGGAAGGGAGGACCAGGAGAAGCCCGTCAGCGCCCACGCCAAAGTGGCGGGAGCACATGTCTCTGGCCAGTGCTGACCAGTCACGCTCTAGCTCCCGGGCGTCTATCAGGATGAAGTCGTTTCCCGTGCCTTGCAGTTTGGCGAAATCCATTCTCAGGACCTCAGCTAGAAACTATCTTGTGCCTCTTCCACTGTGATCTTAACCACGTGGTTGACTTTTAAGTTGCGCTCAGCGAACTCTTTGCTCATCTGATCGAAGAGTTCCCCGGAATCGAGGACCTCACCCTTGCCCCAAATTCGGCAGCCCTTCATGCTTTTGGGATGTACTACCAGGATAGAAACCTGGGGGTTCTCTTTCAAATTGGCGATGGTACGCGGTGAGTTGATGTCGGCGAAAATAACATGAGCATCATCGAGCACCCGAAATGACCCTTTAGCTGAGACATTTGGCTTACCATCCTTGCTTGCTGTAGCTATTATACCGGGGCGAATCTCGGTGATAGTCTCCTTGATTTTATCTGATAGTGTGCCCATGAATTACCTCCTGCTGCTCAAATCAAAACGAGATTTCAGGGCCACTCAGCTTCGTCGAAATCGATTTTCTCGCTACGATGCTTCAACCAAAGACGCCCTATGTAGAGAATGGGAAGAAGCAAGGCCCCGAACACAATTCCATATAGGAACTGCTTTAGCGACTGATTCATGATATCACACTCCTTGTAAGTTCTCTAACGATGCCCATGTCAGTTAGCCGAAAACCGCTCGATCAAATCTTGAACAGCTTGCTTGATTTCTTTTCGTATGTCAAACCAGTGAATGCGTTCGTCTTGTAGGCGAAACCAGTTGTACTGATGACGTGCAAACCGATGGGTATTGCCCTTGATTTGCTGGATTGCTGTGGGCAAGTCTATTTCTCCTTGGAGGAACATACCTATCTGTTTGTAGCCTAGCCCCGACATTGAGGGGAGGTCGAATCCGTAGCCCTTTGTAATAAGTCCTTCAACCTCGGTTAACAAGCCTTTCTCCATCATGCTGTCCACGCGAGCATCGATTCGTTGGTAAAGGTCGGTTCTATCTGTGGTTAGACCGATGACCAGAGAATTGACGAAAGGTTCTTTCCCTTGGAGGCGGGAGAAGGGTTTTCCTTGACGAGAGACCTCGATCGCGCGGATTAACCTGCGAACGTTCCTGGGATCGATCCGCTCTGCGGCATCGGGGTCGAGTTGCTTGAGTTCTTCATAAAGTGCCTTAACCCCTTCGGATTGTGCCCTGGCCTCGAGTTCTTGCCTCATAACATGATCGGGTGGGACTGCTGGTATACGCCATCCCTCCAGGATCGCCCACACGTACAATCCACTTCCTCCTACCAGGAGTGCCGGCTTTCTCCTTCTCTGGATGTCATCTATTATTTTGCGCACTTTGCTTTGATAGAGAGCGAGGTTGAAGTCCTGATCGGGGTTGACTACATCGATAAGGTGGTGAGGAACCACAGCCCGCTCCTCCAGTGTGGGCTTGGCTGTTCCGATATCCATATAGCGGTAGACCTGCCGACTGTCGGCATTGATAATTTCACCGCCGAAGGTCCGGCCAAGCTCCAGCGCCAGGCTGCTTTTGCCAATCGCGGTTGGCCCCACTATGGCCACCAGAGAACTCATCCCACTTGCTTAATCTTAGACGTCTGCTCCACGATGCCTATGAACTCTGCCGCTTTCAAGCTGGCCCCTCCTACCAGGGCACCATCGATCTCAGGCTGGCTAATGAATTCGGAGGTGTTGGCGGCGGTGACACTGCCGCCGTACTGGATGCGCATCTCCTGTGCTATAGAATTGCCGTAGAGCTGGGCGACGACGCTGCGGATAACGCCACTGAGGGCATTCGCCTGATCACCCCTAGCAGCCTTACCAGTCCCGATAGCCCAAATCGGCTCGTAGGCTATTACTGTCTCCTGGGGTGAGTCAATGCCCTGAAAGGCTGCTTTGACCTGTCTTGTGACTACTTCTATAGTTTCACCGGCCTCGTTCTGTTCCAGGCTTTCGCCAACACAAATGATGGGGGTGAGTTGCATGGCAAGGGCTGCCTGAACTTTCCTGTTCACTATCTGATCGGTATCTCCGAAGTGCGCTCTTCTTTCCGAATGCCCCAGGACCACGATTTCGCAAAGACCGGAAAGCATTGCAGGGGAAATCTCTCCTGTATAGGCACCGCTGCGTTCATAGTACATATTCTGTGCACCGAGTTTGATCGATGTACCCTTGATGAGGTCTTTCACTGTAGTCAGCGAGATGAAAGGAGGGCAGAGCACCTTTTCCACCCCTGAAATGCTGTTCAGCTTCTTCTTCATTGCCTTGACTAACTCTGCGGCCTCAGTGGCAGTAGTGTTCATTTTCCAGTTGCCGGCTATTATCGGCATTCGCATGGGATGTCCTCCTATGCACCATACTTGGCCAATTTCAGGGCGTTGGCCATTGCCAAGGTCATCACTGCTACGGCGGGAAATCTTCCCAGTGCACCAGATAAGCAGGCTGACTCTGAGAATTCTCGCACATGGTCGGGCCGGCACCATTTTGAACAGAGAATAATGGGCACAGGGTGCCAGCTATGCGCTTTCAATAGCGCTGGGGTGGAGTGGTCGCCAGAGACCACCAGAACGTCGGGTTCGAGTTTGATGATTTTGGGCAGTAGCCCGTCGACTTCCTCCAGGGCGTGGACTTTGGCATCGAAATCGCCATCTTCACCAGTGGAATCCGTCTTTTTTACGTGGATGAAAAAGAAATCGTAGTCAGCGTAATTTCGAACTAGAGCGTCGAACTCGTCTTCGATGTTTGTCCCGGTATCGAGTATTTTCATGCCAGCGAGCTTGGCCAAACCTCGGTACATGGGGTAAGCGGCGATAGCAGCAGCATTCAGCTTATATATTTCAGCCATGGTGGGTAAGTCCGGGTACTGTGAGAAGCCGCGCAGAAGCACCATGTTGGCAGGATGATTGTCAGACAGCATCACCTTTGCCTTGGATGCAAACTCGTTGGCTAGCTTGGCCACTTTCTCTGCGGCTGGTGAAAGTGGAACCACAGTCTGTGGAGCCAGCCCTACCTGCTGGGGGTCGGAGTCGCTGACATCACCCGAGAGTTTGTCACCG
>DAOUTY010000173.1 GCA_030668425.1 Chloroflexota bacterium | reverse complement strand
TTTAGGAAATAGCCATTTAGTTCTTGGGAGAATAGGATTTTAGTACCCAGAGAGATCAACTAAGGTAATTGGGGACGACTCTGCGCAGCCTCAATGCCGATTTTCTTGGGTAGAGCCTATCGAAAAGCAAAACGGGCGACCGCAGGTCGCCCGTGACTGCACTCCATTCGGGGACAAAGCCCTTTTAACTTGAAGATAGACTCATACTGCTGGATGGTTAGTTTACCCGACGTCGGGCAAACTACCATCGGTCGGATGTCCTCAGTATTCTCATGGTTCGTTGGTGGGCACTCGCCCGTGAAGGTTTATCATGCGTGGCCGTTTATTCCAGCGGCCGCCAGGATATCCGGGACCACCTCTTCCCTGCCGATTGCCATTATGTGTACTCCATCGCAGATCGAATCATTCTTTAACGTAGCGATCATACGGCCGGCGATCTCGATGCCTTTGTTTATTGCCTCGCCTTTGGGTGCGCTCGCCAGTTCATCGATCAGGTTCTGGGGCACAAAGATGCCGGGCACATTCTCGTTCATATACTTCGCCATCCTGGCCGATACGAGCAGGACTATCCCCGCCAGAATCTTGATGGGGAATTGGCGGGCGTAGTCCATGAACTTTCCGAAGTTTTCCAGGTCATAGATAGCCTGCGTCTGGATGAACTCAGCTCCGGCCTCGATCTTTTTTTCGAATTTGATGAGCTGGGGTTCGATTGGGTTAGCCTCGGGGGTTACTATCGCTCCGGCGCAGAACTCAACCGCTCCATCGAGGTCGTTTCCTCCCATGTCCTTCCCCGATTCCATCAGCCTGATTGTTCTGAGGAGCTGGACTGAGTCCAGTTCAAAGACGCCCTTGGCCTCTTTGTGGTCTCCAATCGGGATCGCGTCACCCGTGAGACAGAGGACGTTCCGTATACCCCGTGTGTGTGCCAGGAGGAGTTCGGCTTGAAGAGCCATTTGGTTGCGATCGCGGCAGGTCATCTGCAGAATGGGCTCACCGCCATGTTCCTTGATCTCCAGGCAGCCGCCGATAGAGGGGAAACGCATCACCGAGCTCTGGTGGTCAGTCACGTTGATTCCGTCCACCAAGTCCTTGAGTATGTCAATGTGGTGACGCATTTTCTCCAAGTTGGTACCTTTCGGCGGGCCGATCTCACTGCTTATTATGAACTTCCCCGAGTTAAGGGCTTCCTTGAAGCTCTGCGCCATTTTCATCCTCCTCCTCACAAGATTCTGGTCGCTCTCGGCCTGAGTACCACCTGGGAGTTCTTGGGAGGTTGGTACTTCTTCATCAGTTCCAGCCTGCCTTGCTCTTTGAGGCGATTATAGATGAGCGTCCAGGCACAATCCTTCTCTTTATCGACTTCGCATTTGCCGTTGTTGGTGCCGCCACAGGGCCCGTTCAGCAGTCCCTTGTGGCAGGCCGTAATAGGGCAGATGCCTGCGGTATAGCCCAGGACACATTGACCGCACTGGTCACAAGCCTCATGGAAATAGCCAGGCTCGTCCTCCACACCGATGAAGAGCGTGTCCAGAGCCGGTATGACCGGCTTTCCATTGTAAGCACCTACTTTTTGTACTCCCAGAGCGCAGGACATCACCAAGAGACAGTCCGCACTCTGGATAGCGCCGTTGTTTTCCTGTAAGGATACTTCGGTCATCTCATCGCAGGCGGTGGGAATGACTGTCCAGCCAGTGACGACCTTGCCCAGTTCTTGCAGGCGTTCCTTCATGTCCAGGACCTGTTCTCTGCCGCCGGTATTGGTCATGGTTGCGCAGGTGCCGCAGCCAATGATGTACACTCTTTCCAGCCCCTCGATCTGCTGCTCGACATCATCGAGGGACTTTTGCCTGGTAATAGATTTCATATTCCACCTCCCGATTGGGCAGTCTATCCCTTGAACGCGTTATGTCTCCAAGTCGCATCTAAGGCATCGCTTGGCCTCTTGCTTCGCTACATCCTCGGAGAAGCCTCGCTCGATTTCTTCGAAGTTACGTTTACTTTTTTGAGCAGAAAGCTTTGGCATTGACGCCCTGGGCTGTATTTCCCATGATTCCTCGACTCCCGGTTCTTGCTCGGCTTTTTCTCCGTTATGCCTTTGCTTGAGATCGTACATCTCTACGCGTGACACATCGTTCCTGAGATACTTGCCTATTGCTATGGCTGATCTCCTTCCGGCAGCGATAGCTTCGATGATCATTCCCGGTCCAGTGACGAAGTCTCCCCCGGCGAAGACACCAGGGATGTTGGTAGATAACCTGTTGCTGTCGACGACCAGTGTCTCCCACCTGGTGCGTTCCAAAGCGCTATCAGGAGGGAGGAACGAGAGGTCGGGAGCTTGGCCCACGGCAGCAATGACCGTGTCAGCCTCGACGTAGAATTCGGAGCCGGAGATGGGCACGGGCCGACGCCGTCCGCTGGCATCGGGTTCGCCCAACGCCATGCGAATGCATTGCAGGCCAGTTGCTCTCCAGTTTTCGCTTTCTATCCTTGTGGGACTGACGAGGAAGTGAAAGCGGATGCCCTCGGCTACTGCCTCGTCGTACTCCACTTCGGTCACCGGCATCTCATCCCTTGATCGCCTGTAGTAGAGGCTCACTTCCTCGGCACCAAGGCGAAGAGCGGTGCGAGCGGCATCAAGCGCCACGTTTCCACCGCCGATGACAGCCACGTGGCGTCCGATGTTTATCTGTCTGCCTACTTTGATGTCGCGCAGGAATCTCAGCCCGTAGTGGAAGTTATCCACGTCCTCCAGTTCGCCGGGTATGCCTATGCGCTGGCTCTTCTGGGCACCCGCAGCGATAAAGACAGCTTCAAAGCCATCTTTCCTCAGGTCTTCCACGGTGAAATTCGTAGTGATCGGTGTATTGTATCTTATTTCGACACCGCGCTTGGCGATATAGTCTATCTCGCTTTGAATAACCTCTTTGGGCAAGCGAAACTGTGGTATAGCTATTGAAAGCATGCCTCCCCCCACGGGAAGGGCTTCGAAAACTGTCACTGGATAGCCCATCTGGGCCAGGAAGTAGGCACAACTCAGCCCGGTAGGCCCGGCTCCAACCACGGCTACCCTCTGACTCTGGGTTTGAGGGAATGGTTCTGGATCGGGCAATTCACCCGCATGGTCGAAATACCAGTCGGCGGCGAAGCGTTTGAGCGACCTTATGGCTACCGGGTCGTCGAGCTCCCCACGGCGGCAGCGGGTTTCACAGGGATGGTGGCAGATGCGGCCGCAGATGGCGGGGAACGGGTTTCGCTCCCTGATGGTCTCAACAGACTCCAGGTATTCGCCCGCGGCGATGTGAGCCACGTACTTAGGTACGTTGATCCCCACCGGGCACGTGTGCTGGCAGGGGGAGATCATCAGAGCATCACAGACTGCAGCCGGACACTTCTTCTCTTTTATGTGGGTTTCGTACTCATCACGGAAGTATTTGATGGTGGTGAGCACAGGGTTGGGGCACGTCTGACCGAGGCCACAGAGCGAGCACTCCTTTACCGTATCGGCAATATTGAGCAAGGTGTCGATGTCTTCATCACGCCCCTTGCCCTGGGTGATCCTGGTGAGAATCTCAAGCATCTGCTTGGTCCCCAGGCGGCAGGGAATACATTTCCCGCAGGACTCGGTCTGAGTGAAGCTGAGGAAATACCTTGCTATCTCCACCATACAGGTGCTATCGTCCAATACCACCATGCCACCGGAGCCCATGATCGATCCCAGTTGAGCAAGGGAGTCGAACTCAACAGGGACATCGAGAAACTGGGCTGGAATGCATCCACCTGAAGGCCCGCCGGTCTGCACCGCTTTGAACTGCTTGCCACGAGGGATACCGCCCCCGATATCGAAGATAATGGAGGCCAGGGGAGTACCCATGGGGACTTCTACCAGGCCGCAGTTGGCTACCTTTCCCGTAAGTGCGAATACCGCTGTTCCCTTGCTTTTCTCCGTGCCCAGGCTGGCGAACCATTCTGCTCCCCGGTCGATGATAACGGGGACGGTGGCCAGAGTCTTCACGTTGTCGATGATGGTGGGCTTTCCGTCCAAGCCTGATTGCGCCGGAAACGGGGGGCGAGGACGAGGCATTCCACGCTGGCTTTCGATAGAAGCGATTAGGGCCGTCTCTTCGCCGCAGACGAAGGCCCCGGCGCCCTCTTTGACATGGATCTCGAAGTCGAAGCTAGAGCCAAGGATATTCTTCCCCAGAAATCCTCTTTCCTGTGCCTGTTCCAGGGCGATGCAAAAT
>DAOUTY010000154.1 GCA_030668425.1 Chloroflexota bacterium | reverse complement strand
GCACGACCTGCGAGGACCTGGCTATGGGGGGGGCTGTGGGAATCCAGCCTGGTATGAGATGGGAAGACTACCGGAAATATGTTAAAGAGGCGGTTCCACCTATAGGCCCCTGGACTATTGAGCAAGACGGCGACGTCTTCGACTTAGTCTATAACTCCTCAATCGGACCTGACGGCCAGCCGAGGTGTCACTGCCCTCTACTGCAACTGGGAATGATTACGGAGGCGATACCTTTCTGCTGTGACAGCGGCGCACGCCTGTCGGCGAAAATGATAGCGGCTGCTACCAACAAACCGATTGAAAAAACTGAGGTGATCGACAGCCCCTCGAGAACGGGCGCGTCGGTTTGCCATTATAGGGTACGCGTAAAGTCCTAGCCTTTCATCTTGCGCAGGTATGGCCTTAGCTTGCTAACATAGAGTATTATATTGCCAAGTTTTAAGTATCATCTTACCCGCCAACAGCAACGCGCGGTAATTTACTGTTCAGAACCATATAAAATCAAAGGGGTGATGTAGATGATTAATAAGATATTTGCAAGTTTCGATGAGGCGGTGGCGGATATTCCCGACGGTGCTGTCATCGCCGTGGAGTGTTGGGGCTATCCCGCTACTCCCCACAATCTGATCGCTGCTCTAAAAAGAAAGGGCACGAAGGACCTCACTATTATCACTCACTGCTTTATCCCTCAGGTTTTCAGTGAGGAGCACGCCGCCCTGCCGGCAGTCCTGCTTCCTCAGATGAAGAAGTTGATTTCGCCCATAGTGGGTATCATGCGGTTGGGCGCCGGAGGCTTTGTGAAGGAGTATGTGGAGAAGGGGATGGAGGTGGAGATTATGGGACATGGCACCCTGGCAGCGAGGCTCTACGCAGGTGCCGCTGGGCTTGGCGGTATCTATGACCCCATTGGCGTGGGGACTATTCTGGAAGAAGGGAAGGAGAAGAGGGTCATCAAGGGCAAGGAGTACCTTTTCCAGGAGCCGCTAAAGCCTGATTACGCCTTCATTGCGGGGCACAAGGTGGACAAGCTGGGCAATCTGGTCTATCGCGGGAACTACAGGTCAGACCAGCCGGTGATGGCGATGGCGGCAAAGGTGACCATCGTCGAAGTGGAGCAGATAGTGGAGGTGGGTGATATCGACCCCGAACACGTGATTACACCGGGAATCTTCGTGGACCGCATTGTGTTAATCCCTCCGGATGGCTTGGGCACCCCGGAGAAGGGGAGAGCCGTAATAGATCAGCTGACCCAAATAGAAAGCGTGCGTGACCTGCTGTTCGGCAAGGCCGATTAGAGACCTGATTTGTGGGAGGCAAGAGAGATGAAACAGAGACTTGACAGAGACACCATGGGGATGAGGGCAGCGAAGGAGCTTAAGGACGGTGACTGCGTCAATCTGGGGTTCGGGATTCCAACCCTATGCGCGCTATACGTGCCTGATGGCGTGAGGTTTGAGACAGAGGCCGGATTGCTCGGCTACGGGCGTCTGGTCATGGCGGACGAGATTGACCAGGCAGATTGGCACTACATAGATGCCAGTGGAAGGTTTTGCACCCCGGCACCAGGCATGGCGATTTTCGATGTTGTCACCTCCTTCGCCATGATAAGGAGCGGTCGCCTGATAAGCATTATGGGCGGGTTTCAGGTTTCGGAAAGGGGGGACCTGGCGAACTGGAACACTGGCGGTGATGCCCTCGGCGGCACCATAGGCGGTGCCATGGATCTAGCCGTGGGGTCAAGGATGGTGATCATCACCATGGAGCACACCACCAAGGAGGGAAAGCCCAGGATAGTCAAAAAGTGCACCTACCCCCTCACCGCCAAGGAGTCTGTAGACCTGATCGTAACCGACCTGGCCGTGATCGAGGTTACACCTGGGGGGCTTTTACTGAAAGAGGTAGCCCCGGGCTGGACAGCAGATGAAATCCAGGGATTGACCGAGGCCGAGCTTATCATATCCCCTGACCTGAAAGAGGTAGAGCTCTAATTTTAGATGCTCTGGATGGGGTTTCAAATCGTCCATATAGGCCAGCGCTGCATTTGAGCCAACTATACTTAGGACAAGCCCCGCCACTGCAGAGGCATCACGGATGCCAAACTACAGACACTTATCCACCGCTTCGACGCCGTGGCCAGCGAATTTGGCCCGTTAAAACCAGCGGCTCCGATTTTCATGGCGACCGCAAGCCCGAGGAATAAATGCCTGATGATACAACCTATCCCCTAGCCGAAGCCGTACGTGCAGCCTACCATGCCGGCGAGGACGATGAAACAATGGAACCGCTGGTGTGCGTGGACACGACCGGGCAGCCCATCGGACGCATCAGCGATGGCGATTATGTCATATTCTACGACATTCGGGGCGAACGCGAAATCGAGCTGACCGAAGCGTTTGTTGCCAGGGATTTTCCCCACTTTCTCCGCGAGCCCATTACCACCCAATGGGCCACTATGACCGAATACCACCCCGATCTGAACGTCCGCGTGGCATTCCCGCCGCTGGGCGCGGTTCACAATACGTTGAGCGAGACGGTCGGCAAGGCAGGCCTGCGTCACGTAAAAATTGTCGAATCGGAAAAGGGTGTACACCTGAGCCACTTTTTGAACGGCAGGAACAACGAACCTTTCCCCGGCGAAGAGCGGCGGATTGTGCCTTCTCTGGAATTCGCAGGGTATCTGCCGCCGCCAGAGATGCGCGCCGACGCCGTAGCCAGTGCTACCATCGAGGCCCTGCGCGACCCAACGATGGACTTGTTAATCGTCAACTGGGCCAATGTGGACGTCATCGGTCACAGCGAGGACCGAGAGGCCATCAAACAGGCTGTGTCCATGGTAGACGCCCAACTTGGGCGCGTGATCGAGGTCGCCAAAGAGATGAAGGTTACTGCACTGGTTACCGCTGATCATGGCACAGTGGAAAAATGGTACTATCCTGATGGCACAATCGACACCGGCCACACCGACAGCCCGGTGCCTTTTGTCCTGGTGGCACCACACTTGCCAGGCGTGGGCGTGCGCGACGGCGGTTCATTAGTCGACGTAGCGCCGACGGTGCTGGATTTACTGGGCATTGAAAAACCGGCCGCCATGACAGGCAAGTCGCTGACCGTCGGTAGAACGGATAGACGGGACAAGTCCGGGCGTGTGGCCGTGCTCATTCTGGATGGATGGGGTGCGCGCGACGACGCCTGGGGCAACCTGATCCTGGAGGCCCAGACACCAGTGATGGACACATTGCAAGCCACCTACCCCTCCACTCGCATCGAAGCTGCAGGTGAGGCGGTGGGCCTGCCCAACACCGTCCCCGGACGTCCTGGCAAGACGGTGGGCAACTCGGAGGTGGGACACATGCACTTGGGCGCAGGTCGCATTGTGCCCTCAGATAGACTGCGCATCGAGTGGGCCATCGCTGATGGCAGTTTCTTTGAGAACCCTGCCTTCCGTTGGGCGATGGAGGGCGCCAGGCGGGATGGCACGCGCCTGCACCTGCTGGGCATCATCTCCTTCTACAGTTCTCACGGATCGGTGGAGCACCTCAAAGCACTGCTGCATATGGCCAGGCAAATCGGCGTACAGGAAGTCTATGTCCACGGTATGCTGGGCCGGCGCGGTGAAAAGCCAGAGAGCGGCGCGATCTACGTGGGGGACATCGAGGCCGAGTGCGAGCGACTGGGCCTGGGGCAGTTTGTGTCTCTCATCGGCCGCTTCTGGTCATTGGATAGAGAATATAACTGGGACCGCATCGAAAAGAGCTATCGCTGGCTGGTGCACGGGGAGGGCAGGCCGGTCAGTAGAGAAAAATGACAGGATGATTCTCAGTCATCCTGCTGGATTGAGCTGGTCCCAGCATGGCCTTCTGAGTCGACACATTTTCGGCCCCAAAACAGCGCCCTCTGGATCAAGAAAAGCCCCCGACGTCTACACAGCACACGGCTGCAGACACACGCCTATTCGTTCCCGCTTTTCTTATGTACTTTAACGGGCATGGTAATCTGTTCAGGGTTTCCCGGAGATTGCTTCAACTTCACGTGAAGCATCTCAAGCGCTTTCACCTGCAACACCCTGGTTAGTTCCCCAAGCTGTTCGAGCTCTTCTTCCGAAAAAACGGACATAATCTCGGCAATCACATCCTTCAGAATATCTATTCTGGGCGAGCAGGCTTCCTCACCTTTGGCGGTCAGTTTCACCTCAGTAAACGGGTGCCCCGGTTTCTTGGGTACTCTTACTATGAGGCCTTCTTTTTCCATCCGATTGAGCATTGCTGTAACGGTGTGCGGTGCCCGAAAGACCAGACGGGCTATCTCGGCAGGATGCAAGGGGCCTGGAAAGTCCCTGCAAGCCCACAGGACAGCGATTGTCTCAGGTGTTGAGTCCACCTCAGTGAGCCTGGTTTCAATAACCCTGTTCATCGCGATCCAGGCATGACGAAGTTGTGCATAAGCGGTCAGAGATTCCCCCGCGAATTTGTAATCATACATAGTCATCGGAGAATATTGCCTCCTGGAGATCTTTTTACGCTCAGTTTATATAATATCACGGACATCAGCTATCAAACAATTCTGCACAATAACGACTATCGTTTTCGATTATAACATATATACCCACAGATGCTCGGCCTCTTTTGTATCCATTGCACCAAATGGACTTCTGTGTGGTCGCGACCAACTGGTGGATTCAAACCACTAACACCCTGATTAAAAGATACAAGAGATTAGTACGTGAGAGTAATAACAAGTAACAATTGATAACTTATTATATGAGAATTGGCTTCAGGTGGTACTTGTTGGTACCACCTTGTTTGTTATGGTGG
>DAOUTY010000079.1 GCA_030668425.1 Chloroflexota bacterium | reverse complement strand
CAGCAGGGAATGCTCCTGCAGCAGCACGTCGCCCTGGGCATCGTCCCAGTTGCCACCCACCCTGGTCTCGCCATCGCCGGTGATATCTCCCCAGGCCGCGAAACCTGAACAGGAAGCGAATGGCCTGGCGGAGATGTCTATCAGGTCGCGGCAGGAGTTCATCAAGGCCAGCATGTCAGCCTCCAAAACCCTGGCGCCTTCCTCAATGCGCTCGTGAGTGATCACGGGCAGCGACCCTCCCAGCGCGTCCTTGATTCCCTCGACCATAGCTTCCATCTCCACGACATACCATTCCGGCCAGTAGATCGATTGCTCCATGAGTTCTACCAGGGCATCGTAGGTGATGTTGGGATCCAGCCCTTCGAGCAAGTGGTCGAACAGGTTCTGCTCAATGAGCTCCACCAGTTGGTCGGCGAGCAGGTATCCGTAGGCGTATCCCATCTCCTGGCGGGAGCCCCAGACACGAAGGACGGTAATCCCGTTCAGCTCCTCGAGCAATCCGTTAACTTCTGTCGCTCGGGTCGGTGTGGGGGATGGCGTGTCACCCGTTGAGCCGCACCCCGCAGAGGCCGCGACGATCACAGCCAGTATGACCAGGCATAGAAAGGCCTTGTACCTGAGATGCATGTTCATGCTTTGCCCCTCACTGATTTGGCTGAATTTTGATAGACTCGATATTCGTGATTAGCCAGTCTCATAAACCTAAATCCATCGGGTGCGCTTGCTCCTGTCTTTCTCCGAGGTGATGGTTAGCAGCCGGTGCTCGGCAAGGGCGAGCTCGATCAGGTGCCGGAACTGCTCGCGGTCGGCGCCGGTTACCACCGCCTGCTCATGGGACTCGCTGAGGGCAACGGGGTAGCCTTGTCCCCTGCGGCACTGGTCGAGTATCAGGGTGTGAAGCAGGTCGATGAGCCCGTTCTCCTCTACCCAGCGCGGGAACTCCACCCGGGCTATCTCGCCGTCAGCCTTCAGGTAGAAGAAGCGAATCTCATGGTCTCCGTAGTAATTCATGACGGAAGACCCGCTGGCGAAGGTTGCTGATCTTTCACCCGGTTCCAGGAGAGTGCCGAAGAGGTCACGGTCCCTGATGCCGGCAACGGCGTCGCACTCTCTTTGTGATGAGGGCGAGTTCCGAGGGCAGTGGCGGTCGCAGTCGGGCGGGTCATAGGGGCAGATGGCTATTCTGAGCGCATTCACCACCTCTGTGCTCCGGGGGAGGCTGATATAGCTGGCAAGGGCCAACCCTGTACGCAGGCTGATCTCCTTGGTTCTATCCAGGGCTGTAAGAAGGCCGTTTTTGAGCAGTTCCGTCCTGATATATTCCGGGTAGGCACGCCCCCCTAGCCCCCACATGATGAGTGACCCGTCGAGCAGTGCGATCGCCGATGAGCCTGGTGAAAGCGCTTCGCCCAGCTCGGCCAGGGCCAGGCACTCAGAAACCGCGCGCTTGATCCCCAGTAGCCCCCCCTCCACAGGCTGCTCCCCGCTGCCGAGGGGATCGACTATGGTCATGTCCTCCTTGCTTGCATAGAGTGTGGGCTGGCTGCGGAGAGTAGCATCCGGGTTCTGTCCGTAGAGTAGCGTGGCGCTGCCGATATTTATCAGGTAGCACCGTGCAGGACTATGGCGGTCGACATCGATATGGGAGCCGTCACTGGCGATTACGGTAAAGTCGGTCGGGCAGGGAAGGGGCCGGTGGTTCCCGGCCAGTTCGTCAGAAACTCCGGCTACCAGCCAAGTGGTCCTGCTGCCCTCGATTTTCTTTCTCAGGGAATCAACGTCAGCGGATTGAAGCTGGAGTATCTCTAAGGCGCGGCCGAGGCACCTTTTCCAATTCTCCTCCTCAGCCTTGAGGCTTGCTGCCATCCCATCGATCTGGCCCGATACCTGATTTAGGTCAAGGGACATCTCTTCGCCTCTCACGTGGGAGTATAGCACAAGGCGCTTTTCAAACAAAATCGAAGGCCGTAGGTATGAGGGGTGGTCCTACTTGACAGAACTGCCCGAACATGTGAGCTTGCCCTAACTTGCCCTTAATTTTGCTTTCACGATATGGTATAATTGTAAGGTCGCCCTGAAGGGAAGAGTATGATGCCAAAAATATCTAGAAGCCTGATCATCTGGCTCGTGATCCTTGTGATCGCGGTAGTCATCTTCTTTACCCTGATCTCGCCCGGGGGTGGTGGTGAGAGCCTCACTACAGCGGAGGTGGTCGACAAGATACATAACGAGGGTGGGGAAGTCACCATCAAAGGGACCTCGCTAATTGCCGTGATAGGTGGCGAGACGTATGAAACCAGGATTCCCGAGAGCTTTGACGCATTCGAGGAGTTTGAGACCGAGATCTCCCAGGGGAAGGTGTCCCTTAACTATGAGGGGCAGAGCGGATGGGGCAGCTGGGCCGGGATACTTATCAACTTCCTGCCGCTGATCCTTTTCGGGGCTTTGCTCCTGTTCATACTGCGTCAGGCGCAGGGTGGTTCGAGTCAAGCCATGTCCTTTGGCAAAAGCCGGGCACGGCTGGCCAGCGGCGACAGGCCGACCATTACCTTTGGCGATGTGGCCGGTGTCGAGGAGGCCAAGCAGGAACTGCAGGAGGTAGTGGAGTTCCTCCAGTATCCTGAAAAGTTTATCGCCCTGGGCGCACGCATCCCTCGCGGGGTATTGCTCATCGGGCCTCCGGGCACGGGCAAGACGCTGCTCGCTCGGGCTGTGGCGGGGGAGGCGGCGGTTCCTTTCTTCTCCATTAGCGGCAGCGAGTTCGTTGAGATGTTCGTGGGAGTGGGGGCTTCTCGTGTACGGGACCTCTTCGATCAAGCCAAGCGCAATGCACCGTGTATAATATTCGTCGATGAGGTCGACGCTGTGGGCCGTCACCGCGGCGCTGGCCTGGGTGGTGGTCACGATGAGAGAGAGCAGACGCTGAACCAGATTCTGGTGGAGATGGATGGCTTCGACTCCAGCACCAAGGTGATCGTCCTCGCGGCCACCAACCGACCTGACATCCTCGACCCTGCCCTGCTGCGCCCCGGCAGGTTCGATCGCCGGGTAGTCCTGGATCAACCGGACATAAATGGCCGTAAGGCTATCCTCGAAGTCCATGCCAAGGGCAAGCCGTTGGACCAGGATGTCGACCTGGAGGTCGTCGCCAGGCAGACACCGTTTTTCAGTGGCGCTGACCTAGCGAATCTGGTTAATGAGGCTGCTCTATTGTCAGCGAGGCGCGACAAAAAGGCAATCGGCCAGGCGGAACTCGAAGAATCCATAGACCGTGTCCAGCTTGGCCCCGAGCGCAGGAGCCGTGTCATTAGCCAGAAGGAAAAGGAAGTCGTCGCCTATCACGAGGCGGGTCATGCCCTGGTAGCCCGCATGCTGCCCCACGCTGATCCTGTACATAAGATCTCCATTGTGGCCCGTGGTATGGCTGGTGGCTATACCAAACAACTCCCCACTGAGGATCGCCATCTTTACTCGGTAGCGCAATTGCAGGACATGATAACCACCTTCCTGGGGGGGCGAGCCGCCGAGGAGATTATATTCGGTGGGTCGGAGGTGACCACGGGGGCAAGTAACGATCTGGAGCATGTTACCGCTCTTGCCCGGAAGATGGTTAAGGAGTACGGGATGAGTGAGAAGATGGGCCTGCGCACCTTTGGCCGCAGGGAGGAACTGGTCTTCCTGGGGAGGATGGTGGATGACCAGAAGGATTATGGTGACAGGGTGGCCGATGATATTGACAGTGAGATTGATGCGCTTATAAAAGATGCCTACGGGGAGGCCAAAGGTATCCTGACTGAGAACAAGGCCAAGCTCGTTCAGATCGCGGAGCGGTTGATCGCTGAGGAGACGCTCGAGGGGAACGCGCTGGAGGCGGTGTTCAATGAGCCGGTGCCTTCAACGGAACCGGTTGCCAAGGCTGCCAGTGTTAAGAAGCCAGAGAAGGGGCCGGGCACAGCGGAAGGCGAGTCAAAGGACGAGACTGCTGTTGGTCAAGGCTAGTGAATAGAGCTTAGATTTAGAGCAAGAAGTGTGAAGGGGGGCTGGCCTTTGGACCAGCCCCCCTTTTGCTCCCTTTGTGATACCTCAGCCGTTTTCTTCAGGCTCCTCCCGTTCCCAGATGGGCCTGGTGAAGTTTTGCAGGAACTCCTTCTTCATTTCGTTGCCTAATTGCCGGATCTGCTTGTCCGTGCCTTCGGCGAATTCTTCAAGTTCGGCCATATCGATTTCCACCCCGAGAAGCTCGGTCAAAACGGTGAGCACTGATAGAGCAGCCCGTGGATTCGCCATCTTGGCTGCGTATTTCACGGTCTCCCCCAGCAGGCAAACAGCTTCCACGCCCCTTTCCGCAGCGACCCCCAGCAACAAGCCATTCAGTCCCGCGATGAAGAAGTCCCCTGCCAGCACCACCCCAAATTTCCTCAACTCCTCGAGCAGCTCGGGGGAACTGGCTGCCCCTAGCACTCTGGGCTGGTCCGGATGGTATTCGGTGAGGGCGGCGGCGAGGGTGTACACCCTTTTCACCTCGAATTTCTGGGCCACATCCAACACCATGTTGGCGTATTCATATGAGCCAAAGGCTGGCTGGGCCTCCGCCAGGAAGAGAATCAGGTCTTTTCCCTCGCCTTCGCTGTCCCAGTAGAAGAACTTGCCCTCGGGGAATTTCGGCGTCTCTACCAGGTTGTCTTTGACGAAAATTCCGCCCAGGTCGAAGAAGCCAGAAGGATTGATCTCTCCGAGTTCCTCGGCTTTTAGCTTATCTTTCAGATAGGTAGCCGCGATTAATGCTACGTTGCCCACGCCAGGCCATGCGGTTACCATGCAAGGATTGACTAACTCGGGTTTTCGATAGAACTTGACAGATTTCATGTGCTCCCCCTTTATTGCCTGCTCCCCAACCTTGATCCGTAAGCTATTTTCCTATGCAGAACCGGCTGAAGATGGTCTCTAGAAGCTCGTCGGTGACCGTCTCCCCTGTTATCTCCCCCAGGGCGTTAAGGGCTGCGGTGAGGTCGATGGTTATGAAGTCGTCGGGCAGGTTTTCTGCGATAGCGGTCTGGGCGTGGTCCAGATGCTCCTTTGCTCTGATAAGGGCCTCCTTGTGGCGGGGGTTGGTCACCAGCGGGGCATCCGAGGCAATCACCCTGCCCCCCAACACAAAGTCCACTACCCCGTTCTCCAGCTCGGTAAGCCCCTCGCCGGTAAGCGCTGAAGTCGAGACTCGCAGCCAGGGCAGCCCGTCTAGCTCCGCCTTGCACGGCAGGTCACGTTTGTTGGCTGCCACCAGCACCGTTTTCTCAGCGAGAAGATCGATCAGCTGCCTGTCTGAGTCGGCTAGCGGCTCGCTGGCATCGATTACAAACAGCACGAAGTCGGCCTGTTCGATCGCCTTCTTGCTTCGTTCTACTGCCAGTGCCTCCACCTCATCTACGCTGTCAATGATACCAGCGGTGTCAACGAGGAGAAAGGGCACGCCTTTCAGATTCACTACTTCCTCCAGGGTGTCGCGGGTGGTGCCGGGGGTGGGGGTGACAATCGCCCGGCTCTGGCGCAGCAGGCGATTCAAGAGGCTCGACTTGCCCACATTGGGGCGTCCCACAATGGCGGTCCTTACCCCTTGCCTGTAGACAATGCCTGCATCCGCGTTGGCAATAAGGTCCTGCAGAGTCTGTTGGGCACTCTCCAGAGGTCTGGTGATGCCTTGCTCCTCGATCTCATCCTCGGGGAAGTCGATACGGGCGGTGAGGTAGGCGAGTATCTCCATCAAGCTGCTGCGCACCTCCTTGATCGGCTCCGAGAGCTTGCCCCCCAGCCCCTGTACTGCCAGACGGAGGCTGGCCTGGGTTTTGGACTGAACTACATCCAGAACAAACTCCGCCTGCGCCAGGTCTATCCTGCCGTTCAGGAATGCCCTCAGGGTGAATTCGCCGGGGTTAGCCAGCCTGGCACCTTGACGCAAGGCTAGCCCAAGGATGCGCTGCAGAGGCAAGGGCCCCCCATGGCAGTCGATCTCGACGATATCCTCTCTGGTATAAGTATGGGGTGCCTCCATGTAGGCAACCAGCACCTCATCGACCACCTCTTCGTTTTCGGGGTCGACTATGTGCCCATAGACCAGGCGTCGGTTCACCAGTTGTCCGGGGAACAGCCTCCGGGCAATAGCCCGGGCATCCCTCCCGCTCAACCTCACGATTCCGATCCCGCCCTCGCCTATGGGGGTGGATATTGCGACAATTGTATCTTGATACACAGCTTCGCTGGTATGATACATCTTTCGCCAGTGCTCATCAAGAAAAAGGCGAAACCCCTTGGTGGCGTTGCCACTCATGTGGCAACGGGTTCTTCGTCGCGACAGGAGTCGCGACGCTACGCTTGACAGGCGGAGCAAGCCGTGATATCGTAGTACGATATCGCTAGGCGATATTAAGGAGGTCGCTGTGCTTAAGGATTTCTTCCTGGGCTTCGTGAAAACCCATATCCTCTATCATGCTTCGAGGGGCCCGATATATGGGGTCGAGATGCTGGAAGAACTGGGACGGCATGGCTATCGGCTGAGCCCGGGGACGCTTTACCCGACCCTGCATCGCCTGGAGAGGGAGGGTTACCTGTCCGTTCAGAAAAGGGTAGTCGGCGGCAAGGTGCGCAAGTACTACATCATAACGGAACAGGGTATGGTGGTGCTCAACGAGGCGAAGAAGAAGATCGCTGAGCTGGTAAACGAGGTACTGCTGGATAAGTAGGATGATGGAAGAAAGCGATAGGAAAGGTCTCTTTGGGTTCAGTCGTAACGTCTTCTTTCTGGGCGTGGTCAGCTTCCTCACAGATGTGTCCAGCGAGATGATCTTCACCCTCCTGCCCCTGTTCCTGTTAAACGTGCTCCGGGTAGGAACGCCGGTTATCGGCCTCATAGAGGGGATAGCGGAAGGCACTGCAAGCCTGCTCAAGGTATTGAGTGGCTGGCTCAGCGATCGCCTTGGCCGCAGAAAGGGCCTGGCCGTTTTTGGTTATAGTCTCTCCACTTTGGCCAAGCCCTTCCTGTACTTCGCCACGACCTGGGGTGCGGCGGCGGGGGTGCGCTTCGTCGACCGGATAGGCAAGGGGATTCGAACCTCGCCCCGCGATGCCCTGGTTGCCGATTCCGCCCCTCCTGAGGAGATGGGCAAGAGCTTCGGCTTTCACAGGGGCATGGATACTCTGGGCGCTGTCCTGGGTCTCTCAGTGGCAGCTTTGGTTGTCTACGTTGTGCAGCAAGGCGGGCTTGAGCTCACCCGCGATGCGTTTCAGACCATTGTGCTGGTTGGTATAGTTCCCGCGGTGCTTGCTGTGCTCGTGCTCCTGTTTTTCGTCCGGGAGCGGGGGAAGGGGGCTGGTTCTGAAAGTCCTGCCGCCTCGTTTGGCGGACGGCCACCAGAAGCAGTCAATGCCAGAAAGGGGTTCGATCTCCGCTTCAAGCTTTTTCTGGTGGTAGTGGTTGTGTTCACTCTGGGGAACTCCAGCGATGCCTTTCTCATCCTGCGCGCCCAGGACCTGGGCTTCTCAGTTCCTCAGGTT
>DAOUTY010000061.1 GCA_030668425.1 Chloroflexota bacterium | reverse complement strand
GCTTTCCGACTTGAGAGGCCTGAAGGGCGATCCGTCAGATAATATCCCCGGTGTATCCGGCATCGGTGAAAAGACAGCAATAAAACTGATCCAGCAATTCGGAAGCGTCGAGGGAACATACGACCACATCGACGAAGTGGCTCCCGAAAGGGTGCAGAGATTGTTAAGGGACGGTGAACAGGAAGCGAAGCTGAGCAAGGAGCTCGCCACTATTGTCACAGATGTGCCAGTGGCTCTCGATCTGACTGCCTGCCGCGTCAGCACGTACAAGCGGGACAGGGTAGCCGAGCTTTTCCGCGAGTTGGAGTTCGCCAGCCTCCTGCCCAAGCTGCCTGAGAACATTGTTGAGGGGCAGGCAATCGCTCAATTAGAGACACAGGTCAGCAAGGAAGCTGTTGAATATAAGATTGTCGACACAGCGGAGTCACTTGGAGAGGTCATAAACGTTTTGTCCCATCTCGAATCATTCGCCATCGACACTGAGACTACGGGACTTGACCCAAGACAAGCAGCGCTGGTCGGCATATCATTGTCTATGGCACCAGGAAAGGCCTGGTACTTACCTGTGGGGCACACGGCAGGAGACCAACTGGGCTTGTCCGAGGTCATTGCCGCACTCAAACCTCTTCTGGAAGACCCCAGAGTGGTCAAGATAGCCCACAACGGCAAGTACGACATGGCTGTTCTCCTTAAATACGGGGTGAGCGTGGAGAACCTCGGCTTCGACACCATGATAGCCGCCCACCTTCTGGGAGAAAAGGCTATAGGACTAAAGCCTCTGGCCTTCTCCAAGCTGGGCATGGAAATGACATCTATAGGCGAATTGATCGGAACCGGTGCCAAGCGGATCTCGATGGCTTGGGTAGACATCCCCAGGGTATCAGACTATGCCTGCGCCGACGCTGATATGACCAACAGGTTAAGCAAGCTACTGGAGATAGAGCTCAAGGATCAGGAATTGTGGGAGCTGTTCACCACAGTCGAGACGCCCCTGCTCCCGGTACTGCTGCGAATGGAAACCAATGGGGTGGCTCTGGACACCTCCAGGCTGCGAGAGATGTCATGGGGGATGGGTGAGAAGCTGGCCAAGCTCGAAAGCGAGATATATAGCTGCGCCGGTCACAGGTTCAACATAAACTCGACTCAGCAGCTAGGAGCAGTGCTTTACGACGAGCTCGGGTTACCCCGAACAAAGAAAACCAAAAGCGGCTACTCTACGGGCGCCCCGGTTCTGGAAGGGCTCAAAGGGACGCATCCCATTATCGAACTCTTACTTGAGTACCGCCAGTTGATGAAGTTGAAATCGACCTATATCGATGCTCTTCCCGCCCTGGTCGATCCGAATACAGGGCGCGTGCATACCAGCTTCAACCAGACAGGCACCACTACCGGCAGGCTCTCATCCAGCGACCCTAATTTACAGAACATCCCGGTGCGCACCGAGGAAGGGAGGCAGGTGAGGAGAGCGTTTATCGCTGAGAAGGAATCCTCCCTGCTTCTTGCTGCCGACTACTCCCAGATCGACCTGCGTGCCCTGGCACACCTGTCCCAGGACCCCATACTCCTCGCCGCCTTCGCCCACGACGAGGACATTCACGCTACTACCGCGTCGCAGGTGTTCGGGGTCCCGCTTTCAGAGGTCACCCCGCAGATGAGGCGATTCGCAAAGACAGTTAACTTCGGTGTGATCTATGGAATGAGCGAGTACGGATTGGAACAGGCCACCGAGTTCTCCCGACAGGAGGCTGCGGAGTTTATCAAGGCATATTTTGAGAAATACAGCGGGGTCAAGGATTACCTCAGCGCCACCAAGCGCGATGCGGCTGAAAAAGGGTATGTACAGACGATCCTGGGTAGACGGCGTTACATACCCGAGATCAACTCCCCGAACGGCCAGGTGAGGATGGCGGCGGAGAGAATGGCGATAAACATGCCGGTCCAGGGCACATCGGCGGATATCATCAAGATGGCGATGATCGAGCTTCAACGTGAGATGGATGAGAAGGGGCTGGAGGCGAAGATGATCCTCCAGGTGCACGATGAACTCCTCTTCGAGCTGCCTCAAGAGGAAGTGGAAGAACTAAGTCAGTTAGTGCTCCGGATAATGCCCGAGGCGCTGAAGCTCAGCGTCCCCCTCAAAATAGATGTCAAGACGGGCCGGAACTGGGACGAGATGGAGTATAGGGAGGCTTCAGACAGGTAGTTGGAGGGAGAGAAAAAGAATGCCCGAACTGCCAGAGGTCGAGACCATAGTGAACGACCTTCGCCCCAGGGTAGAAGGTCATCGTTTTACCGGCGTATCCCTCTTCTGGCCGAGAATGGTACTACAACCCTCGGCCGAGGAGCTTCGCCAGCGCCTCCCCGGTCAGGTGATCAAAGAGGTGACCAGGAGGGGGAAATACCTCATCTTTCGCCTGGATAGCGGTGAATCGCTGGTACTGCATTTGAGGATGACGGGCTCGCTGCTGCTCAGGAACAAAAACGATGCCCCCACCGAGCTTAGCTCCTACATAACAGCGATATTCAGCCTTGATAACGGCCTGGAGTTGCTTTTCCGCGATCGCCGCAAGCTGGGCACTGCATCACTCATAAAGGACGAGCGCGAAATAGAGAGCAAGCTCGGTCCTGAGCCCTTAAACCCCCACTTCACCCCCGTGATCCTGAGCGAGAGACTGAGCAACCGCAAAGCTCCTATCAAAGCGATGCTTTGCGATCAGAAGATCGTCGCTGGCATTGGCAACATGTACGCCGACGAGGCGTTGTTTTGCGCAAACATCCATCCTCTGAGGATAGCCAACGGCCTTTCGGAAGACGAAATAAAGAGGCTGCATAAAGCTATACGCCAGGTGCTCAGAAAAGGGATAGCCAATGCCGGGGCCACCTTCAGCGACTACCGCCGTCCCGGCGGTGAACAGGGGAACCAGCAAAATGCTTTTTATGTAGCACATAGGGGTGGACAAACCTGCAAGGTTTGTTCCACCCCTATTGAACGCATTCCAGTTCGCAACCGGGGCACGTATTTCTGCCCCAGGTGCCAGGACTCTGCTACTTGTTCTTGAAGTTAGGCTTCCTCTTCTCCCTGAAGGCAGCCCCGGCCTCCGCACCGTCCTCCATGCCCCTCAGGTTCTGCTCCAGTGCCTGGCCGAATACCCTGCCCAGCTTGGGCTCCATATAAGCTCCCCGCTTGATTATCTCCTTGAAGTTCCATACCGCGCGGGGCGCCAGGGACAACATGCGGTCCGCCCACTCCATGGCTTCGTCCATGAGCTTGTCCGCAGGTACAACCCTGTTGTAAAAACCCATCTCGTAGGCCCGCTGGGCAGAGACCCTCTTATCGCCCCAGAGAACGAGCTCCATGCAGTGGCCTATGTTCATATGGAGGGTCAGGTCGCGGATCCAGCTCGCCGGCATGTTCCTCATGGCCTCGGCTATACCGAACTCAGCGTGCTCCGCAGCGATACGGATGTCGCAGTCATGAGCGATCAAAGCGCCGCCTGCAATACAATGGCCATTGATGGCAGCGATCACCGGTTTCCAGACGTCTTCCGGGCCGAAGGCGGGGATCCTGAAAGGACCCGGCCTCTGTACTTTGGGGGGCGCGAACAGATCGGCCCCCGCGCAGAACGCCTTGTCACCAGCCCCTGTTATGATAGCTACACGAGACTCCTCATCAGCCTGATACGCCTTCCAGATATCCTCAAGGTCATACATCATATCAAGGGTGAGGGCATTCCTTTTGTCAGGGCGATTGAGAGTGATAATCCAGATCTTTCCGTCTTCCTTCTTCTCGACGAGCAACTCCTGTGGTTCTTCAGTTGTCATACCAGGTCTTCCTCCAAGTTTAGATTTATGTTTTCCTGCAGCCTTTCATATGGCCTGACAGCGGTGGTTCCAGACTATCGGCTAGAATCCCGCGCTGCTGAGTAATTATTATAAGCAAGTGCGGCTATTTGCGTCAAATCTGAGCAGAGGCATGCCCTCGTTCTGCGGTTGACTCAGAGAATATCGGAGTGGTGACAATACTGCATATACTGGCTATTTAAACGTGCTAAGGCCATGCGCCGCTAGTCGGCACAGGTAGATCAGTTTACAGTCGATCTCCAGCTTTTCCTGAACTGAGGTTGAGGGCACGGCTGTCTGGAGAGTCTTCTCAAGACTATTGTCGAAAGCTGCCTGCGGGAATACGCCCTTAAGTTTCTCAACCACGGTGTTAAAGTTTGTTAGTGAAGAGACAGCCATCTGTTCTCCCACGAATGAATAATTAATAGCATGCTGGAGAATCTCTACGCACGGCTCCGTTGGTTTCCAATCGTACAACCTGGCAAAGAATTCTGTTTCGAATGACACATCCCTGTTCTTATCTCGAACTCTGCGCCAGATGGGAATGCCACCCATAAGCGCCGTCGCACCCAAACTAAACTTCATTTTGGTAGTTGTTACCTCTGTCTCTATTTGAGTTTGCCTCCTCCCTCTCAAAATCAGAAAGACATCACTTGCCCTCTTTCTTACCACTTGGCCATTCTTATCCCGAAACAGGACTTCACCCGTCCCGAATTCCAATGTGTGGGCGCTGAAGATCTGTGAACGCTTGCGAAGCTCTGTATCTCTACAGACAATCGCAACCAGCCCCACGTCTCTAAGGCTCTGTGTTATCGATTCTGCCGCTTGCAGACTCTGGCAGTGGGCCACGATCTTCGGGAAACCGCCGGTCAGGAGAAGTCGTGTGTCATAGATACCCTTATTGACAATAGTTGCTACCTTCCCTACGAGGTCTGCATCAAGTGTATCAGGAGGAGCTATCGCAACATGCACAATCTCTTGTTCAGCCATCTGCGTTTCTCCATAAGATCAGCAGTCTCACCCTTAGGCACCGGGTTGCTGTATAAAATCAAAACGGGCAGGAGAGCATCCGTTCATATGTCCTGTTAACGGCGTTTCCAGACCAGAGTCTCGAATCCACAGGCCACCGAGCAATTATTATAAGCAAGCACGGCTATTTGCGTCAAATCAACAGTGAGGCATGCCCTGAATCTAGGGTTCACTTCAAAGCTTCGGGGATTGCGTGTCATTGCGAGGAGCCCTGAGCTTGCCGAAGGGAGTTCACCGAAGGACGACGAAGCAATCTCAGGTATCGCATTACCGGAACTTCAGGATGTCTCTGGATCCCCGCTTGCGCGGGGATGACATCTGGTCTGCACATCAGGCGTCTTCTCTGTCATTCCCCCTGTCGAGCATGGGGCAGGCTCTGCGGAAGCAGGAATCCACCGGGCGATTGCTTCGCTGCGCTCGCAATGACAGGGGACAAGGGCTCCTCGCAATGGCCCCAGGGGAATTGAAAGGCAACAAATCGAGTGCTAGAATAGACTCGTAGCTCATGTCACACCGAATCGATTACTCCAGGCTGGACCAACCGCACATCCTGCAGTTCGTCTTCTATCCCCGAGAAGACTGGGCACCACCCCCACCCGGCGCAGTGGATCATTCAGTACCTGTGGAAGATGGCATATCCATATCCTGCCGCTTCTATCCCGCCAGCGAGAGCGCGCCCTCCATCCTGTTCTTCCACGGTAATGGAGAGGTGGTCTACGACTACGACAGGATCGCCTCCCTGTACAAGGGGGAGAGCATTAATCTGTTCGTAGCGGACTATAGAGGATACGGCCAAAGTGGTGGCATGCCGTCTTTCTCCAACACGGTTGCCGATGCCCACATCATATTCAACTACTTTCGAGACACCTTGCAGGCAAGTGGTTACAGAGGCCCTCTATTCGTCATGGGCAGATCTCTGGGGAGCCTCTCCGCCGTCGAGCTGGCCTCAAGCGATCTCCAAGAGTTTAAGGGATTGATAATAGAAAGTGGGTTTGCCAGCGCGGGCCGGCTGCTGAGCTACCTGATCCCTATATTCCAATCTCCCAACCTGGGGGAGTTCGAGAAGGCAACTCTGGAAAAGATCCACTCTATCACCATGCCCGTCCTGCTGATTCACGGGCAATATGACGAGATAATCCCCCATGAGCAGGCGGAGGTTTTCTACCAGAATGTAGGTTCAGAGGACAAAAAGCTGCTGACCATCCCCGGAGCCGGCCATAACGACATAATGCTGGTCGGCATGCAGCAATATTTCTCCGCCATTAGAGAGTTTGTTTTCGGTTGAAGGTGTAGCCAGTTGCTCATCGAAGACGTATGGTGGTGAAGTGCCAGCGGATCCCGCCAATCCCGAGCCGCCACAGGAAGCACAGGCGGCATAATTGCTAGCACAAGGACTGGGTGGTATAATTTTCATTGACGAAAGGAGGGCAAATGGCCGGGATAACATCTTATGGCGCTTACATCCCACTGCAACGGATAGTCCGCAAGACCTTATCAGCCGCCACGGGATGGGCGACTTCAGCAGCCTCCCTGCCGGGGGAGAAGGCAGTAGCCAATTATGACGAGGACAGCCTCACCATGGCGGTAGCTGCTGCCATAGATTGCATGGATGAAATCGAAAGGGAGAAGATCGACGGCTTGTACTTCGCCACCACTACTCCACCCTACAGGGAAAGACAAAACGCAGGAATAATCGCCACTACCCTTGACCTGCGCCCTGATATCCGAACCAGCGACTTCAGCGATTCTATCAAGGCTGGGACAGGCGCTTTGCTCGCTGCACACGACGCGGTAAAAGCGGGATCAGATGAAAACATCCTGGTATGTGCCTCCGATTGCCGTTTGGGGAAGGCTGGCAGCCCTCAAGAAGTGATCTTCGGAGAGGGTGCTGCAGCTCTAATCCTGGGAAATAGTGACGTCATCGCCAGCCTGGAGGGCTTCTATTCCCTTTCCTACGATTTCATGGACCAGTGGAGGGCGGATGGGGATAAGTTCAACCATATGTGGGAAGACAGGTGGATTCGAGACGAAGGGTATACCAAGTTCATCCCCGAGGCTATCTCCGGCTTGTTGCAGAAATACGGGCTGGAGATCAAGGACTTCGCTAAAGTTATCTATCCCTGCATCTACCTCAGGGAGCATGCGGGAATAGCGAAGCGGCTGCAACTCGATCCCGCTCAAATCCAGCAGGAGATGCTTACCTCCATAGGCGACACCGGCGCTGCTCATTCTCTGATGATGCTCGTCGCGGCGCTCGAAGACGCCAAGCCAGGAGACAAGATACTCCTTGCCAGCTACGGCAACGGAAGCGATGCCCTGTTCTTCCAGGTTACCGAGCAAATCGAGAAGGCCAGGGACAGAATGGGGATAAAGAATTATCTGGCTTCAAGGAAAGAGCTAACCAACTATGAGAGGTTTTCGTCCTACCGCGACGTAGTGCCAATGGAGATGGGCCTCCGCGGGGAAGTCGGGCCCTCGATGGTGTCCCTGATGTGGAGGGAACGAAAGACGATTCTGCCCCTCTGCGGGACGAAATGCAAGCGTTGCGGCACCCCGCAGTATCCTGCCCAACGAATATGCGTCAACCCCGATTGCGGAGCCATCGACGAAATGGAAGAGTACCGCTTCTCCGACAAGAAATGCAAGCTCTTCAGCTACACTATGGACAGCCTTGCCTTCAGTGCCAGCCCCCCGGAGATGTACGGGGTGGTTGACTTCGAAGGAGGAGGAAGGTTCACTTTCAACATCACCGATTGCGATCCGGAATCGCTCAAAGTGGACATGCCGGTAGAAATGACTTTTCGCAGAAAGTACGTTGATAGTGTGCGAGGCATACACGGTTACTTCTGGAAGGCGATGCCGGCGAGAGTATAAAAGCTCCTTGTGATTCCCTCCCCCGGCGGGAGGGGATTAAGGGAGGGGGATTTGCGCGTCGATTCTTACAGGGCGTCACAAACAGATAAGGAGGCGAAAAATGCCACAGGGCATAAAAGATAAAGTCGCAGTCATCGGAATGGGATGCACCCGATTCGGGGAACTCTGGAATAAAAGCCCTGAAGACCTGATGGTCGATGCTTTCAAAGAAGCTATCGAGGACGCGGGGATAGAGAAGAAGGATATTCAAGCCGCCTGGCAGGGTGGCCCCGAGTTCACCTCGGTTAATGTGGGCGATAGTGCTTTGCCTCTGGCTCAGACCTTGAAGCTGCCATTCATTCCAGTCACCAAGGTCGAGAATATGTGCGCCAGCGGCTCGGAGGCTTTCAGAGGGGCGTGCTATGCCGTGGCCTCGGGAGCGAGTGACGTCGCTATGGCTCTGGGCGTGGAGAAGCTCAAGGACACCGGTTACGGCGGGCTCCCCGAATTCACCCACTGGGCGGTCATCGGGACAAAACACAGAATTATCGGTGCGAACCAGACTGCCCCCGGGATGTTCGCCATGCTGGCCACAAGGTACTTCAGCCGATATAACCTCAGCCCCGAGGAGGGCAAGCGAATGCTGGCTGAGGTATCAGCCAAGAGCCACCATAACGGCTCACTGAACCCCAAAGCTCACCTGCGCAGAGAGGTAACAGCGGAGCAGATAATGAACGCCCCTATCGTCGCCTGGCCCCTGGGGTTGTTCGACTGCTGCGGGGTAAGCGATGGAGCGGCAGCGGCCATCGTCTGCCGGGCCGACATGGCAAAGAACTTCCGAGCCGACCCCGTCTACGTCAAGTCGCTCCAGATAGCTGCGTGCTCGGGTGAGGAAGAGATGTACACCGATTACGATTACACCCACGTGGAGACAACTACCCGTGCTGCGGCCAGAGCCTACGAAGAAGCAGGGATAGCGAACGCGCGTGACGAAATAAGCATGGCCGAGGTTCACGACTGCTTCTCCATCACCGAGGCTGTGACTATGGAGGATTTGCAGTTCAGCCCCAGGGGTAAGGTAAAGGACGATATTATGGGCGGCCGCTTCAACCTGGACGGAGCCCAGCCCATCCAACCCGATGGAGGCTTGAAGTGCTTTGGACACCCGATTGCCGCATCCGGAATAAGAATGATTTATGAAATGTATCTGCAGCTTCAAGGCAGAGCCGACAAGCGGCAGTTAAAGGACCCCAAGTACGGCCTTACCCACAACCTGGGCGGCATCCCCTACAGGAGCG
>DAOUTY010000203.1 GCA_030668425.1 Chloroflexota bacterium | reverse complement strand
TTCCTGAATGACGGCTAACTATAGGGGACTGGATTCACCACCCCCCCTTCCCAGCACCTGCCGGATGTCAGTTCCAGCCAGACTTCTCACCCTCCTAACCAAGCATAACTAACTTGACGATAAACCATTACGTATTTGCCAAGTCTAATAGAAAGCTTATAATCTGGGATCAGCGGTATAACAAGTCATCCAACAGAAACTCAGCACCATCTCAAATCGTTGGCGCGCGGGAGCAGGAGACGGAGGATTTCCGTGAGTGTTATAGTAACCAACCAGCTAACCAAGGTCTTCCCTGGCAATATTAGAGCAGTTGACGGCATCGATTTCGAGGTCAAAGCAGGCGAGATATTTGGCTTCCTCGGCCCGAATGGGGCTGGCAAGACCACCACCATTAAGATGCTGAACACGCTTATCAAACCTACCTCAGGAACCGCTGTGGTTACTGGCATCGACGTCGTAAGGAATCCCGCTGAGGTACGCAAGAACATCGGCTATGTAGCACAGGATGTAGGAGTTGATGAATATGCAACTGGTCGGGAGAACCTGGCACTGTACGGCCGCTTCTATAGACTCGATGGCCGTACTATCAAGCAGCGAGTGAAAGGGCTATTCGAACTGGTTGACCTGACCGGCTATGAAGACAAGATAGTCTCCACGTACTCCGGCGGAATGCGCAAGCGACTCGATATCGCCATGGGTCTTATCCACCAGCCTCAGCTAATCTTTCTGGACGAGCCGACAGTAGGCCTTGACCCCCAGACCCGTGTTCACATCTGGGACTACATCGGTAACCTGGCCAAAGCTATGGGTATCACCATTTTCCTGACCACTCACTACATGGAAGAGGCCGACCGTCTAGCTGACAGAATTGCCATCATCGACCTGGGCAAGATAATCGCCATGGGCACTCCCGCTGAACTCAAGCAGTCCATAGGCGGCGATGTCGTTACCCTCTCACCCCGTGAAACTGGAGGCGAGCAATACGAAGAGTTCATCAGGCGTACTCAGGCAGCCCTGGCCGATCAAGCATTCATACTCGGAACTCAAGAAGCTGCTTGAGAACTGGCGCTTTATGTAAACAAAGGTGAGTCTGCGGCACCTAAAATAATGCGCCTCCTTGCCAATGAAGGCATCGAGGTCGAGGCACTGTCTGTTTCCAGGCCATCACTGGACGACGTATTTCTCAAGTACACCGGTCGCACCATACGCGCTCAGGAGGGTACAGCTACCACCTATGCCCAGATGCAAAGAAGACACGGCCGGAGATAGCTATGAATTTCCTCACCGATACCTGGTTTCAAGTCGCACGCCAGCTCAGGACGCAAGTCCGCATGCGGGTATGGATATTCATCAACCTCGTTCAGCCCATAATATGGCTGCTGCTCTTCCCCCAGATCTTCAAGTCGGTGTCCAACCTGCCCGGCATAGGCGGTGACTATCTCCAGTTCCTTGCCCCCGGCGTGGTGGTGATGACGGTACTATTCGGCTCGGCCTGGGCAGGTATGGGTCTGCTGCACGACATCGATATGGGCATTCTTTCCAAGATGCTTGCCACACCGATCACCCGTCTCTCAATCATAACGAGCCGTGTCATCGCCTCTATGGTGATGCTCGTTATCCAGGCGCTGATAATCTTCACAATTGCAGTAATCATGGGAGTGAGAATCGAGACCGGCGTGCCCGGGGTGCTGCTCGCTATACTTCTCATCTCGTTGCTCGGTCTGGGATTCGCTGCCTTCTCCAACGGTCTCGCCCTTCTTCTGAGACGACCAGAACCACTCATAGGCGTCATCAACTTCATTGCAATGCCTACAATGTTCCTATCGTCAATTATGATGCCGGGGGAACTGCTGCCCGACTGGCTCGACACAGTGCGGCATTTCAACCCGGTAGACTATGCAGTAGTATCCGTGCGCGATCTGGTTATGACCGGATATGTATGGGCAAACCTCTGGCAATCGTTGTTAGTCTTGTCTGCCTGGGCCGCTGTTGGCATAACATTCGGCACTATGATGTTCCGCATCAAGGCGGAATAGTGGGCAAAGCCTGATCCCCCGCGCCATACTCTACTGAAACAAACAGGCATAGCTTATCAGCCTGTTAAACTAAGGCGGACTCACACATGTCATCAACACCTGTACTCAAGGCACTAACCAAGGCCGGAATCGGCCCTCGGAGGCAGCTAGCCGATGCCATACGTGAAGGTAGAGTGGAAGTGAACGGGAAAGTAGTGGAGGATTTCAATTACCCGTTGAACTTGGAGATGGATCGCATCTCAATAGATGGGCGGCTGGTTAACCTCAAGCCAAAGCAGAAGGTGTATCTTATGCTCAATAAGCCAAAAGGCGTTATGTCGACCACCAGCGATGAGAGGGGGCGCCCAACGGTCATAGACATCCTGCCTGAGAACTATCGCCACCTGAGGCTACACCCTGTGGGACGTCTGGACAAAGACAGTACAGGCCTTTTGCTGCTTACCAATGATGGTGAACTGACCTATAGGCTTACACATCCTAGTTTCGAGCATGAGAAAGAATATCTGGTCTCTATCAATGCCAGGCTGCAAGCGAGCGAGAAACGGCGGTTGGAGCATGGCCTGAAGCTGGAGGACGGTACCACCCACCGCGCCACCGTCAAAGAAGTGGATGCCAAACCATTCAACTACAGCATTACAATACACGAGGGCAGAAAACGGCAGGTTCGCCGCATGTTCGAGCACCTCGGCCTCCGCGTGCCGGCGCTCAAGCGAGTCCGTATGGGCAGTATCCGACTGGGCGACCTGCGAGAGGGGGAGGCACGCAAGCTCAGCGCACGTGAGGTGAGCATGCTGCTTGTAGACAAGGCCGGCTGTGCCGAATCTAGCTTTCCATGACGATAATGCGAAGAGTCGCACTACTTGGGGCAGCTTAGGAAAGCTCCCACAAGCTTATCCCATCTCCTCGCTCAGCCTGTCCAGCCACCCATGAACGGAAAACCATTTCTCATAGAACTGACCGTATTCTTTAGTGCTCTGTTGGTCTGGCTCGACTACTCTTGACCTGGGTCTCATTGCTTCAAAAGCCTGCTCAAAGCTGGCATAGGTACCAGAGCCGACTGCAGCGCACATGGCCGTCCCCCACGACGTAACATGCCGCACCTCGAAAGCGGTTACTGGAGTGGCAAGCACGTCAGAGAGGATCTGAACCAGACACCGGCTCTGCGCCAATCCTCCGCCGATGTACACTTTCTTCACTCGTAACCGCGAGATCTCCTCTAATTGAACGCAGTTAGCCCTGAAAGCGAAACACAGGTTCTCCAACGCCGCCCTGATGAGATTTTCCCTCTTGACATCCGTCACACTGGGCGTGACGGGGAAAATGAACCCGCCAAGGCTTACCCTCAGGCGTGTCATATCCATCACCGTCGGGCCGATGAAGGCAAGCACACCCCCAGCGCCAGGCGGCACATCCTGCGCCATCTTGTCCATCAACGAGTATGTTCCTTCCGAACCATTCGCTTCATCGAATAGAATCCCCTTGAGCCAGCGATAGGCGCCCCCCGATTGCT
>DAOUTY010000209.1 GCA_030668425.1 Chloroflexota bacterium | reverse complement strand
GGGGATCTCGCGGCTGGGGGGAAGGGCTGTTCATTACATTCCTCATCGCCTTGACGAGGGACACGGGTTAAACCACGCCGCTCTCAAGGGCCTGAGAGAACAGGGCGTTAGCCTGGTAGTGACGGTCGATTGCGGCATCGGTGGATTCTCTGAGGTGGAATGGGCGCAAAAGCAAGGCCTGGACATCATTATCACAGACCATCACGAGGCTCCTGAACTGATTCCCCCCGCTTTGGCGATCATCAACCCCAAGCTTCCTGACTCTAACTACCCGTTTTGCGAGTTGGCGGGAGTTGGTGTTGCGCTTAAGCTCCTGCAGGCGCTTTTCGGGGCAACTCAGAGAGATGTGGATTGGGATGACTTCCTCGACCTGGTTGCTTTGGGCACGGTTGCGGACATGGTGCCGCTGGGTGGGGAGAACCGATACCTTGTAAGACGTGGGCTTGAGGTTCTAAACAGTAGCCGGAGGATCGGTCTGCAAGAGCTGGTGCGCTGTGCCGGGCTGGAGATGGGCGAACTCGATGAAGCGAGCATTGCATATAAGTTGGGGCCTAGGCTGAATGCCAGCGGAAGGATGGATCATGCAGTCACCAGCTACGAATTACTGATCTCATCTTCCCGGGCGGAAGCTCGTAAACTCGCGGCTTCCCTTGAATCCAGCAACAGCGAGCGCCAGAGATTAACCGCTAGAATTCTTGCCGATGCGAAGGAGAAGCTGCTCCGAGAGGGAACTGATCAGCCGCTGCTTATGGTTGGCGGAACCGTTTATCCTTCCGGGGTGGTAGGAGTGGTCGCCGGCAAGCTGGCCGACGAGTTCTATCGACCGACTATAGTGCTCCAACTGGATGGAGAGAAAGCCAGGGGCAGTGCTCGCAGCATCCGTGAATTCGACATGCTTGCGGCCCTGACCGAGTGCCAGGACTTGCTCTCCCAATTTGGTGGACATCGCCAGGCGGCGGGCTTCCTCGCGCCCAGTGCCAATATTGATCAACTTCGGCTGCGGCTTCTGGATATAGCAGACCGAGAGCTGGCCGGAGTCGATCTTCGTCCTGCGATTAATATTGATGTTGAGATTCCCCTGTCTATGTTGAGTGGGCAGACCTACAAGCTCATAAGCAAGCTGGCGCCTTTCGGGCAGGCCAATCAGTCCCCCACTTTTCTCAGTAGAAATGTGAAGCTGCTGGAATCGCACACGGTCGGCACCAATAGGGATCATTTGAAGCTCAAGCTGCGCGATGGCAGTATTATCTGGGATGCTATTGCCTTCAATCTAGCAGACCGCAAACTATCTTCCCACCTCGACCTTGTCTATAATCTCGAGGAAGAGAACTGGAGAGGAAAGCGACTGCTGCAACTCAACATTATCGACTTCCTCTCCTCATCATGAACTTAATTCCGCGCGGCCCAAGCCTGTTAAGCGACCTCCGGCACTTGTATAATCAATGCTGGTTGCCGCTCTTCTCGTAGTCGAGTAGTTGCCCACGGGATTTCTAATTCAGGAAAGGTAGAGGATGGAAGAACTAAGCCTGCTGACAAGCATGGCAATCGTTCTGGGCATCGCCCTCATCGGGGGTATGGCAGCGCGCCTGATACGGCTGCCTGTTATCCTTGGTTACCTCCTGAGTGGGATCGTGATTGGGCCTCATGCGCTGGGCGTGATTCGTGACGTAGGTGAGGTTGAAACACTGGCCACCATCGGGGTCGCCCTTTTGATGTTCACCCTGGGCATAGAATTCTCCCTCAAAGCCCTGAGGCGGGTAGGCAAGGTTGCCGTATTTGGCGGAGCTGCTCAGATAGTGGCCACTGCGGCGCTGGGGCTGATGGTGGGTTGGCTCCTCGGCTGGCCGATTCGGGAGGCGATCCTGTTCGGGCTCTTCATTTCCCTGAGCAGCACTATCATTGTGCTGAAGACTCTCATGGACCGTGGCGAACTGGGAAGCCCCCACGGGCGGGTGATGCTTGGCATTCTCCTGGTGCAGGACCTCAGCGTAGTCCCTATGATGGTCATCCTCCCGTCTCTGGGTGAATCGGGGACGGCACTCCTGGGAGTCCTGGGATGGGCCATATTGAAAGCGGTCCTATTCCTTGGGGCCATAATCGTCCTGGGGTTCTGGGTGCTCCCCTGGTTCATGAGGAGGGTAGCGGGGGTACGCTCCCGGGAGCTTTTCCTCCTTACGGTCGTGTGTCTCTGCCTGGGGGCGGCCTTTGGGGCCTATCATGTTGGGCTTTCATTTGCCCTTGGCGCCTTCGTGGCCGGCCTGATTGTCAGCGAATCTGATTATGCCCACCAGGCTCTGGCCGATATCAGACCGCTCAGGGATATATTCGCTGTCCTTTTCTTTGTCTCTCTGGGTATGCTTATTGATCCCAGCTTCATAGCAGCGCATCCGGGGGAGGTTGTTGCCGTTGTAACGACCATCGTGCTGGGCAAGTTCGTTATTACGTCCCTTGTACCCAGGGTATTTGGGTATAGCGGCAAGACCGTTCTGTTTGTAGGTAGCGGTCTTTTCCAGATAGGCGAGTTCAGCTTCGTCCTGGCTGCCCTCGCCCTCAAACTGGAAATAATCTCCAACGACCTCTATTCCTTGACTCTGACAGCCGCGGTTATCACGATGTTGCTGACCCCATTCGCCATGGGACTGACCTCAGGGCTCTATCATCGGCTGATCCAGAGGGAGAGAGGGGCGAGGTTCTTTGCCGCCCGGCTTGACCCAGGAGCGTTGGAGGCAGGGAAGCAGCTTTCCCGCCACGTGGTTATCTGCGGCTATGGCCAGGTAGCCAAGAATCTAGGGAGGGTGCTTGAGCGGAGGAAATTCTCCTACCTTGTTATCGACATTGACCCCAGGGTCATCGATGCGGCGCGAGAAGGAGGGATTCCGTGCGTCTATGGGGATGCGAGTAACCCCGAGATTCTGGCTCAGGCCGAACTGGGGAAGGCCCGGGTCCTCGTGGTTACTTTCCCCGATCCGATTGCCACCAGGCTGGCAGTAGAGAACGCTCGCCGTATCAATCCCAGGCTCGATGTGGTGGCTCGGATTCACGGTGATGAGGATGCCGAGGTGCTTCGAAAGCTTGGAGTTGCCGAGCTGGTGCGCCCGGAGCTAGAGGCAGGACTGGAGATCATCCGTCATACTCTGCATCGCTTTGGCTTGACCACCCAGGAGATTCTGTACATCGTTAACACCCTCAGGGAAGAGGAAGTTTAGATTCCACTGGTATGTGCCCCCTCGTTTTTCTCACTGCCCCCTTTGCATGCTCCTTGGGTGGCAGGGCCTTCATCCCCTTTTTTCGATCAAATGCGTACAAACGCAAATGGCGTTGAACAGCCTCTTTAATAAGTGTAGAATAGTGCCAAATTGGCTTGTGGGGGAAAAGGATGAAGGTTCCGAGGCGCAAGGGAATGCGAGATCTAATGCCTCAGGACATGGCAAAATTCCGCCAGATCGAAGCGGAATTTCGAAACTGCTGCCTT
>DAOUTY010000101.1 GCA_030668425.1 Chloroflexota bacterium | reverse complement strand
TGGATAAACGAACACATAGAAGGTTCTCCCACCATATTGGAGGTACCTGGGGCTGCGTACAACTTCACCTCCCGTATCTCGACAATGACCGGTTTGCCAACGGTCATCGGCTGGTTGACTCACGAGGTGATGTGGCGGGGCTCCTGGGATGTGGTTGCGGGGCGAGATACAGACGTAGATACCATTTATAACACCACGGATAATGAGGAGGCAATAGCCCTGCTTGCAGAGTATAATGTCGAATACATCTATGTAGGAACCCTTGAGAGGGAGAGATACGGAATGGAAGGATTGCTGAAATTCGCCAGCCATCCAGAAAGATATAAGCTGATATATGAGAACATGGGCGTGGAGATATACCAGGTGTTACCGTGACACATACATTATCTCCTTATCATTGCTATTGTTCCAAAAATACGGGTTTGCAGTTTTGAGTGGGGAGGTTGGCCGACGTCGGCCAACCTGCGCCAATGGATTTCAGTTGGCAGGATATGTGTGGTGCAGCGAAACCCAACGCTGGTCTTAAGTATTCATGGGGCTGTCATTTTCATTCCCGGTGGTGACGATTCCAATCATCATGATAGATTGCTGCTGCCGGTCTCATTCCGGTTGCAGTATTTGGTAAACAGCCTTTAGAATAAGATGACAAGGGGTCATGTGAGACGGCTTTCTGGTTTGGGACTAAACGAAAGTCTGAGAAGAGCCAGCATCCCACTATTAATCGTGGGATTGATCTTCACCATCTACTTCATATCCAATTCTACCCCCCTTCAGTGGTATAAACATTATGTGTATCAATCTCAGGCATTTCTGGAGGGGAGAACTGACCTGCAGGACTTCCCTGAGTATTACCACGACTTGGTGAGCTACGAAGGAAAATACTACTTGGCCAGCCCGCCAATGCCAGCATTGGTATTGCTCCCGGCTGTGGCCATATGGGGGGAGGACACCGACCAGATTCGCATAAGTATGCTCATAGGTGCTGTCAACGTAGCTCTGGTCTGGATCCTGTTGGGCCGTTTGGGGGCAGATGGCCGAAAGCGATGGTTGCTAACGGTTCTCTTTGGCCTGGGTACCGTCCATTGGGAGGTAGCCACCCACGGCACCACCTGGTTTTTTGCCGAAATAGTGGCTGTTTTATTCCTGCTGCTTTGCCTGATTGAACACTTTGGCCGGAGGCGTGCCTTCCTGGTGGGGCTACTGCTGGGTTTTGCAGTAATGAGCCGGCTGCCAATCCTCCTCGGCAGCATATTCTTCCTGGTCACTTTATCTCAGCAGGGGGGCTTCCCCAAGCGCCCTCTCCAATTCCTGGCTGGATTGGCCTTACCCCTGGCTCTTTTAGGGTTTTATAATTTCATCCGCTTTGATAGTCCTCTGGAGACTGGCTACTTCGCGCATACCTATGCCGCCTACTTCGCTGCCGACGTTGAGCAGCACGGCTTTTTCAGCCTTCACTATATACCAAAGCAACTATATACTTTGCTGCTCCTGCCACCGGAATATATTGATCATTTCCCCTTCCTGAGGCCTTACCCTGAAGGGATGAGCATATTGCTGACCACTCCGGCGGTATTCTATGTATTGAGAGCCAGGTTTTCCGAAACGGTGAACCTGTGGGCGGGGTTAGCGGTGTTAGCCATTCTCCTGCCCATAATGTTATGGTTCTCTACGGGGTGGGTTCAGTTTGGGTACCGGTATAGCCTGGATTTCTTTCCTTTTCTTCTTATACTTATAAGCTCCGGCATGGGGAGCAGGTTGAGCAAAGGAATGATCGCCCTGGTAGCCTTGTCCGTGGCGGTGAACCTGTGGGGAACACTTTGGAGCGTGCACCTGGGATGGTAGTTGATTTCCCTTACACCTCTGCTTCTCGGAGGGTGACTTTGTCCTTCCTGGTTTGGGAGGCAATGAGGCTACGCTCTGTCTCGGAGAGGAACCTGCGAACGGTGATAGCACAGTAGCTGAAGGGGGCAAAAGCGAGAATGCAGACAGGAGTGTTAGCAAGGCTACAGCGCCAACTATCAGAGCACCGCGGCGAGGCTGCAATTGTAGTCATCGTCCTTGCCGTCTCCCTGCTAGTGCGGCTGCTGCTAAGCCGCTTCCTACCTGGAGACGGAGTAGACATACCGCTTTTTAGCTACTGGTTTGACGTTGCCGCCGACAGAGGTATACCTGGCTTTTACGATGCCGTTCGGTCCGACTACCCCCCGTTCAACATCTACATCTTCTGGCTTTTCGGGAAACTGGCCCACGTGCTGGGTCAGGATACCTCGCCTTTCTTTGTCAAGCTCCCCGGGAACCTGTTCGACCTCGCTACGGCTTTTCTCATCTTCCGTTTCCTGCGTGGGCGGTTCTCTTTCAAGGTGTCCCTGGCAGCCATGGCCATCTATGCCTTCAATCCTGCAACTATCTTCGACCTGGCGGTGTGGGGACAGATGGATTCCGTTTACACCTTCTTCATGGTTGCATCTCTCTACTCGGCCTTGCGCTCCAAGTACGAGCTTTCAGGGGGCCTGCTGGCCCTGGCCATACTCACCAAGCCTCAGAGCGTTGTCCTGCTCCCGGTAGTGGCCTACATAATCCTGAGAAACGGAGACTGGCGACGTATCATATTAACCAGCGCAGTCTTCGGAGCAGTTGTCTACCTGGTTATCCTGCCGTTCAACTGGGACAACCCGATAGCATTTGTGCTCGACCGTTATGTTAGAGGCGACGCGGGCTATAATTGGTATCCCTTCAACAGCGTCAACGCCTATAACTTCTGGGCGCTGCTCGGCTTCTGGAAGTCGGACACCATTTCCCATCTCGGCCTGACCTATCAGCAGTGGGGCGGTCTGGCCTTCGGTGCCTTTGCGGCCTTTGTCATATGGCAGCTCCACCGCAGGTACGATCCCAGATCAGCCATTTTCGCCGTATTCTTACTGGCGTTTGGCTTTTTCATGCTCATGACCAGGATGCACGAACGGTATTATTTCTCCGTCTTTGCCCTCCTGGCCCTGGGCTGGTACACGCGGTTCACGATCTGGATTTATCTAGGGCTGACAGTAACGTTTTTGGCCCAGCTGGCTTACGTACTCTCAACGCTTAGCAGCGATCCGATTCGTTACATCCCCGACGGCCACTGGTCTATTTACGTTCTGGTTCCCGCGAATATACTCCTGTTCGGCTTATCCATCTGGACTTTTTATAGAATGCAGCGATCCAAGCCACCCGAAGCCGAAGCACAACCACCTCCTCAGTTGCCAGCCCCTGAGGAAATCGAGGAGCAGCCTCCGCCTCCCGTCCGTAGGGGACTCAAGCTCCGCAGCGCTCCCGTTGGTGTAGCTGTTCTAGCTATTATCTTCTTCTCCGTGTCGGTCTGTAATCTGGGCGACCTGCGCTACCCTAGTTCGGACTTTGTTCCAGCGGAGGACCCCGAGGAAATCTATCTCGACCTTGGGGGAATTAGGCATGTCGATAAAGTCTACTTCCTATTACAAGACGCCAGCAACGTGGACATAGAGGTCTACTGGGGCTCTCCTGAGGAATGGACACTCCAGACCGAGCTGTCCAGGTCCGGGGTGTGGCGGAAGTGGGAAAGCGTCTCTCTGGGGCACGACACCAGATACGTTCGTTTGCTGTTCGAAGGAGGGTCGGGGCGGATCGGGGAGGTGGCCGTGTTCTCGGGCGACCAGAAGCTGGACATAACCGCGGTAGTTGCGGATCGTGGTGAGGGTGTTGGCGGTGCCCTTACAGATGAACAGGACCTCATTGATCAACCGGCCAGTCACAAGTCGGGCACCTATTTCGATGAGATATATTACGTCCGCGCGGCAGAGGAGCAGTTGAAGCTGGAGGACCAGTACGGGGAGCGGACCCATCCGCCTGTGAGCAAGCTCATCATCTCCTCCGGTATAGTGGTCTTCGGACATAACCCCTTTGCCTGGCGTATCGCAGGGGTTATCCTTGCCACTCTGATGATTCCTCTCATCTATCTCTTCGCCAGGCGCATGTTCAGGTCACCCCGGGCCGGTCTCATCGCCGCCTTCCTTCTCACATTTTGTTTCATGCACTTTGCCGAAGCCCGGATTGCGACCCCCGAGACCTTCGTTCTGTTCTTCGTCATGGCCATGTTCTACTTCTTCTACCGGTACTGGCAGGACCCGGAACACAGGGGAATGGACCTCTTCATAAGCCTCGTTTTCTTCGGGCTGGGGTTTTCCACTAAGTGGGTCGTCATGTGGGGTTTCGTTGGACTGATACTGCTGCTGCTTTTGATGAAATGGCGCAAGCCAATCTACAGGAGAGAGGTCTACTGGTTCGTAGGCGGAATGGGAGTAGCGGTATCCATCTACATGCTCTCCTACATTCCGTATTTCCTGGCAGGACACGGCCTGGGAGACTGGTGGGCCCATCAGTGGTTCATGTTTGAGTTCCATTCAGGTCTGGAAGCGGGGCATCCGTTCAGTTCAGAGTGGTGGTCATGGCCCCTGATGCTCCGGCCGCTGTGGATGTATGTAGGCTACTTCAATGGGACCACCTCCTACATCGCGTCTTTGGGTAACCCGGCGCTGTGGTGGGCGGCAATTCCCGCTATGATCGGCATCCTCTGGCTCGTGCTCAGGCACCGGAACAGGACTGCCCTCTTTATCCTGATCCCGTTCCTGGCGCAGTGGCTGATATTTGCCCTGATCGGCCGCTGTCTCTTCATATACCATTTCTACCCCAACGTGCTGTTCATCATCCTTGCCGTTACCCTCTGGATACAGTGGCTGTGGAATCGGTACAGGTGGGGCAAATGGGTTGTTGCGGGCTATCTTGCCCTCAACGTTGTTTGCTTTGCCCTTTTCTTCCCTGTTATCTCGGGGCTGCCCATGACGGAGAGTTACTGGGATGCTCTGAGATGGATGGTGAGCTGGGTAACCTAGAGCTCGATAGGCCGAGCAACTGTTGCTTTGCTTAAGAGGAGAAGTGGGATGACCTAACCTTTCAGGTTAGGGTCCCTGTGGAGTTCGGAGCATAACAACTGCGCCCACCGTAATGGAGATCGTTCTCACGGTGGGCGCAGTTATCGTTGCTGGATTCGATTATTATGCCTTGCCGATTCTGAATACCTTGGTGCTGCATTTCGGGCATATACCCTGTGTGGCCGGCTTGCCGTTCTTCATTGTGATAGCCTTCGGATTCTTGATTTCCACTTTGCCCCGGCACTTCATACAGTAGGCTTGCATTCTAACTCTCCTTTCCTTTAGGTTCCTGCGAAGCAGACTAGCAGACAATCGTACGTATGTCAATAGGTTTCGCTACCAAATTGGACAAATTCATCTATTATCAGGTTGTGGAAGCGGTGAGGTTCAACTCTATATTGCCGCCCGTTTCCCAACCTCCTGTCTGAGTTGCGGTATAGTCACCTATCATGAAGGTGACAGCTGCCCCTTCGGCGTAGGCCGCGCCTGCTGATGGGACTATCTTTATGGCGTATGTCGAAGGGCCGTAAACTGCTGGTGTGGTGGTGGTGTATTCATCGCCGTCTATTATGACCGTTATTATGGTGCCGTCAGCCACATCAGCGCCGTTCAGTTGCACTGTGCCGTAGAAGCGACAGGGGGGCTCTGTGCCCAGCGTCGGCACGGGGGTGGGTATTGGCGTTGGGGATGGTGTGGGCGTGGGTGCAACCGTGGGTTCAGGCGTGGGCTCCGCCGTAGCGGTGGGTGATGGTTCTGGGGAGGGAGTGGGCGATTCCCCTCCGCCACAGCCAATTGCGGTGAGGGCAATCGCCAGGATCAACAGGGGGGCCAATATGACTGCAAGCTTTCTCATTTCCTCTCCTTTTTTCCCTTTGAGGTAGCATTATGCCGTGAGTGTTAGGCAGGCTGCTGCATGCTGCAGTGTGCTTTCAATCGTAGCTTTTATACGCGATTATAAGCGATTTGTCAATCGTTTTGGTGTGGTGGGGTTGTACGCTGTTGGCGCTTTTCGCCTCAGGGGGCCTTTCACATGTGACCCAAGCCATTTATCCTACGAATATCTTGACAATCCGATCCAAATACTATAAAAGGTACGCAGACTGGTGGCAAAGTAGCCCAAGAGAAGCAGCGTGGAATCTGTGGCAAACTGTTCACCTCTTTTTTTTACTCTGCTCTTGTGAAGAGGGCAGACCTGTATGCAGGAAGAGGAGTAATTTGATGAAAAATGGCACCTGTCCTGCTCAAGCAATACGGCATCCAGAAATGGCAGACTTAATTACCTGCTCATTTCTTTCTATATCGTTGACGGCAGATTCTGACATTAAAGGTTTGAGCTGTGGGGAGGCAAGCTATGAGATTTCCGCACATCACCGAGTCTAAAGAGTACCGGGGAGACTGGGAAGAAGATTACAAGAGGAAGCTGGTTTCGGCTGAGGATGCAGCCAAGGTTGTTAAGTCGGGGGACAGGGTTGCTTTACCTTTTGCGCATCCCACACAGGTGCCTCTGGCTCTGGGAAAGCGCAAGGATGAACTGAGGAACGTTTATCTTGAGATCAATGCCCCCTCGGTTGA
>DAOUTY010000074.1 GCA_030668425.1 Chloroflexota bacterium | reverse complement strand
GAGCGAGATGCTCTGGAGGTTCTAGATTCGATCAAAGAAAACGGTTATGAGGGGTGCGTAAAATGTCTGTGTCAGAACGATTAGCTGCATCCAAGAAAAGAAAGGAGTTGGCTGAAAAGGCGCTGGATAAGAGGGCAGCTCTCGGTGAAGATATCGATGTTGCAACCTACATATCAACCGTCGGGGAACGCCCGTACCAGGAAGACCCATCTCAATTCTCGTCTGAGGAGAAGGCGCTCATGGTCGGCGTGGGGGTAACTCTGGACGATCTGAGCCAGAGGGGAGGCACCTTCGTCCAGGTAGACCAATCCGTGGTTCATAGCTCATCCAACCAGGAAGGAGTGGAGGTGATGGGCATCGCTCAGGCGCTCGAAACCCATGACTGGCTTGAGGATTACTGGTGGCGTGCGGTGAGCCTCGACGCCGATAAATACACCGCCCATGTTGAGCTTGAAGAATACAGCGGCTACTTCATAAGAACCCTACCTGGAGTAAAGGCCATCCACCCCGTTCAAGCATGCCTCTACCTCGCACATCGCAACCTCGCCCAAAAGGTGCACAACATTATAATCGCCGAGGAGGGCTCCGAACTGCATATCATCACCGGTTGCACTACCAGCCCGATGCAGGCCTCAGGGCTGCATCTTGGTGTCTCCGAGTTCTACATAAAGCGGGGGGCAAGCATAACCTTCACCATGATTCATAACTGGTCTCCAGAGATAGCGGTGCGTCCCCGCAGCGCTGCAATAGTTGAAGAGGACGGGGTCTTCCTAAGTAACTTCGTGTGCATGAAGCCACTGCGTACACTGCAGATGTACCCGGCCGCCCGCTGTGTGGGGGAAAATGCTATTGTCAGGTTCAACAGCATCCTCGTTGCCCCTCCAGGCTCTAATCTGGATGTAGGCTCCAGAGTCCTGCTTGAAGGCAAGGGCTCCCGGTGCGAGATCATATCTCGGACCATCACTACTGGCGGAAATATCATCGCCAGAGGCTATATTTCAGGCAGTGCTCCTGAGGTTAAGGGGCACCTGGAATGCCGGGGATTGATTCTCTCAGAGGAGAAAGGGGGAATAATCCACGCTATCCCTGAACTGAAGGGCGAGCTAGCCGGGGTAGACCTATCGCACGAAGCAGCGGTGGGCAAGATCGCCGAAGAGGAAGTGGAATATCTCATGGCACGCGGCCTTACACGCGATGAGGCTACGGCAACGATAGTCAGGGGGTTTCTGGACGTCGACATTGAAGGACTACCGCCTCAGCTCGCCGCCGAGCTAAAGCATGCGGTTGAGACCAGCGAGAAGGAACTCTTTTAAGAAAGGCATAACATGAACACAAAAGCTTTACGCCCCATAAGCTACGGCCTGTACATCATAGGTTCCCGAAAGGAGGACCGGATCAATGGGCAGATTGCGAATACGGTAATTCAGGTCTGTTCCGAACCACCGACAATTACGGTGGCCATCAATAAAGAAAACCTCACCCATGAATTCATCCAGGATAGCAAGGTCTTTACGGTTTCAGTCCTGTGCCAGGACGCCCCCCTGAGCTTAATAGGCAACTTCGGCTTCAAGTCGGGAAGAGACTCGGATAAGTTCGTTGGGGTCAACTACAAACTGGGTGAAACCCAGGCGCCCATAGTCCTGGAACACGCTGTGGCCTATATGGAAGCTAAGGTTATTAATGAGGCGGATGTGGGGACACATACTATTTTCATAGGCGAGCTTGTGGATGCCGAGGTTCTTACAGAAGATGAGCCAATGACCTATGCCCACTATCATCAGGTCAAGCGAGGCACCACCCCAAAAACGGCTCCATCGTATATCGAAGAAAAGGATATAAAGAAGGAAGGAGAAAGCAAAATGGCGAAGTACAAGTGTTCCGTTTGTGGCTATGTTTATGATCCCGAGAAAGGCGATCCGGAGAGCAATATCGCGCCGGGCACTCCATTCGAGGACATTCCAGATGACTGGGTATGCCCGGTATGCGGAGCAGGCAAGGACGAGTTCGAAAAGCAATAATCTTCCAGTAATCTTTTGCGCTAAGAGGGGAGATGTAAAATGGCAGGCAATCGACCTAGCATACGCGCAGTCTTCACCAACCTGCAAGCGCCCATGCCTCTGAGGCACAAGGCCTGGCTTCTAATCCGCAATAACTGGATCAAGATCCGAACGGGAAGTACCTGCTGCGGACACTACGGGGAGCCAGGTTGCTGACAGGTTCAGGATGAGAGACTGGGTCAGTCTCACGAGCATCCTCACGACCATCCGTAGCAAAGCGGGCTGATGCACCTTATTGAACTTCTGTCAAGTTCGTCTTGTAGTGACAGAAGCAAATCCCAGGCTAGCTACAGACCAAGCAAAAGGAGGAGCAAATGGATCTGAAGGGAAGCAAGACCGAACAGAATCTGCAGGCGTCGTTTGCCGGCGAATCGCAGGCACGCAACAAGTACACCTACTTTGCTGCTGTAGCCAAAGCGGAGGGGTACGAACAGATCGCGGGGATATTCCTGGAGACGGCCGAAAACGAAAGGGAGCACGCCAAAAGGGAGTTCGACTTTCTCAAGGGAATCGGAGATACCAGAGCAAATTTGAAGGCGGCAGCTGCAGGTGAGAACTACGAACACACCCAGATGTACCCCGAATTCGAGCGAATGGCCCGCGACGAGGGCTTCACCGAGATCGCCAATTTCTTCAAAGAGGTGGCCGAGGTGGAAGAGGAGCACGAGAAGCGATACCTTGCCCTGCTCAAGAATCTGGAGGAGGGAAAAGCTTTCAGGAAAGACAAGGTGGTGAGGTGGAAGTGCCGCAACTGTGGTTATGTGCATGAGGGGACCGAAGCGCCGGTCAAATGTCCTGCGTGCGCCTTCCCCCAGAGCTACTACGAACTCATGGCTGAGAACTACTAGGTGTTTGTTCGATGAGCAAGACCCAGGAAAGGGGAGGCAGAACTGCATCGGGTTCTAAACTGGACAGGTGCGCTGTTAATCGTAACTACACTGATTAAATCAGGCAAGGTGATTAAAAGGAGGTAAGTTGTTATGAGCAATATTAAGCTAGCCGAAGGTGTCTACTGGGTCGGAGCCATCGACTGGGACAGGCGGTTATTTGACTCGCTTATACCGCTTCCCGATGGCACGAGTTATAACTCATATGTCATTAAGGGCAGTGAAAAAACAGCTCTTATTGATACGGTAGACCCTACTATGCAGGATGTGTTGATAAACCAACTGAACCGGCTTGGGATTGAGAATATAAGCTATATTGTTGCCAATCATGCCGAGCAGGACCATTCCGGCGCTCTCCCCCGAGTCCTCGAAAGATACCCTGAGGCAAAGGTCGTTGCCACGCCCAGATGTAAAGATATGCTCATAGACTTGCTCATGATTCCGGAAGAGAAATTCATAGCGGTAAACGATAAAGAGACCATTTCGCTGGGAGATAGAACCCTGGAATTTATCCATGCTCCATGGGTTCACTGGCCAGAGACAATGCTTACCTATTTGAGAGAAGACAAGATATTGTTCCCCTGTGATTTTTTTGGTTCTCACCTGGCCACAAGCGACTTATATGTAACTGATGGGGGGCAGGTCTATGAGGCAGCCAAGAGATATTATGCGGAAATCATGATGCCCTTCCGAACGACCATCCAGAAGAACCTGGAGAAAATAAGGGATTATGCAATTGACATTATCGCTCCCAGCCACGGCCCTGTGCATGACAAGCCAGAGTTCATCTTGAAAGCGTATCATAGCTGGGCCTTCGATGAGCCCAAAAACATTGTGATATTACCCTATATCTCGATGCATGGCAGCACTCGCAAGATGGTCGAATACCTTGTCGAAGCTTTAGTCCAAAGAGGCGTGACGGTGAAACAATTCGACCTCACAGTAACCGACATCGGAAAGCTGGCAATGGCGTTGGTGGATGCGGCGACAGTTGTTATCGGGACACCTACCGTTCTAGCCGGTCCGCACCCGAATGTTGTATATGCTGCCTTCCTGGCGAATGCCCTGAGGCCGAAACTGGGATTTGTCTCCGTTATTGGCTCCTACGGCTGGGGAGGCAAGGCGGTTGAGCAGCTCGCCGCGATGCTCCCTAACCTGAAGGTAGAAATACTGGAGCCGGTGCTCTGTAAAGGCTTCCCCAAAGAAGACGATTTCAAGGCACTGGATAGTCTGGCAGCTACTATTGCCCAAAAACACAAAGAGCATAACTTTGCTTGATAGCGTTTTACGAAAGAAAGGTAGGGTGGGTGGAGTGAAACGTAACCCACCACCCCTGATGCGGTTGATGGTGGGTTGCGCTACGCTGCACCCACCCTACAAGTTACATAGTAGCGAGCCCCGCTGGCTAGGAGGTAATGGCTGAGAATGGCGATAGACCCGATATGCGGGATGGAGGTGGACGAGAAGACGGCTCTCAGTGTAGAGCATGAGGGCCAGACTTACTATTTCTGCAGCCCAGGCTGCCGTGAGAAGTTCCTCTCCGATAGAGGCTTGCTCGCCCCTTCACCCAATGAAATAACGCCTTCGCGGAGAGCCGACGACAGCGGGCAACAATCAGCGAAGGCTACACTCAAGATAAAGGGAATGCACTGTGCCTCGTGCGCAGCTTCCATAGAGAACTCCCTCAAAGGGCTGGAGGGAGTCTCTAAAGCTGCGGTGAACTTCGCTACCGAGAAAGCATACGTGGAATACGACCCTGGGAAAGCGACTCCTCAAGCACTGGAGCAGACGATAAAGGGAGTGGGCTATGACATCATCAGGGAAGAAGCCGCGCTGCTTAATCTCAAGGTCATTGGCATGGATAATGCTCACTGCGTGGGCACTGTCGAGGCAGCGCTCAAGAGGGTGAAGGGGATACTAAACAGCCAACTCTTCCTAAACGAAAGGGCGATAATATCCTTCGATCCAACATTGACCAGCCGCGAAGCTATCAAGAAGGCGATAAGGGATGCTGGCTATACACCAGTGGAAGAGACCACCGTTGATAGAGAAAGAGAGGTGCGGCATAGCGAGATAAGGATACTGAAAATCAAGGTGATTTTGGCTGCAGTTTTCGGCCTGCCCCTGCTCTATTTTGCCATGGGCCATCACGTTGGTCTGCCACTTCCTTCCCTTTCTGATGGCAGCATGGCGCTGCTTCAACTGCTGCTCACCACGCCCATTATTGCCGTTGGCTACCAGTTCTACACCGTGGGGATCAGGTCGGTGGTTAAGAACCACAGGGCAGGTATGGATACCCTTGTTGCGCTAGGCACTGGCACTGCATTTCTCTACAGCCTGGCCACGTCCATCCTAATCTGGAGCGATAATGCCAATTATGGCAAGGATGACATTTACTACGAAGTGGCGGGGCTGCTCATAGTGTTCATCCTGCTGGGCAGGCTGTTGGAGGCTCTAGCTAAGGGAAGGACTTCGGACTCTATCCGCAAGCTACTCGAACTGCAACCCAAGACTGCACTGGTAGTTAGAGATGACAAGGAGCAGGAAATTCCCGTGGAAGAAGTTATGGTTGGCGATGCGGTCATAGTGAAGCCAGGGGGCGGAATTCCTGTAGACGGGGTAGTTGTAGAGGGCAGTTCTTCGGTTGACCAGTCACTCCTAACTGGAGAGAGCGTCCCAGTGGAGAAGAACATCGATGATGAGGTCATAGGTGGGACAATAAACAAGAGCGGCTGGCTCAAGTTCAGAGCCACTAAAGTAGGTGCGGATACCGCTCTTGCCCAAATTGTGAAGCTGGTGGAGGACGCCCAGGGTAGCAAGGCGCCGGTGCAGAGGCTGGCGGATAGAGTGGCTGCGTACTTCGTCCCTGTTGTTTTAGCTATTGGGCTGATTACCTTTCTGGCCTGGTATCTGTCAGGGACAGGGCTTGTCTTCGGATTCACCGCATTTATCGCCGTAGTCATCATTGCCTGCCCCTGTGCCCTCGGCTTGGCTACACCTACAGCGGTAATAGTAGGAACGGGTCTGGGTGCGGAGAATGGTATTCTCATCAAAGACGCTGAGACCTTGGAGAGAGCAAGCAAGGTGGATACCGTCGTCTTCGATAAGACAGGAACATTGACGAGGGGAAAGCCTGAGGTCACGGATATTATCCCTATCTCCAATACTTATTCCAGCGATGACATCCTGAAACTGGCTGCTGCTGCTGAGAAGCGCTCGGAGCACCATCTCAGCGAAGCCATCGTCAGCAAGGCTGAGGAAAGTGAAATATTGATTCCAGAGGTGGAGAACTTCTCCGCAATACCAGGCAAAGGTGTGGAAGCGAGATACAACGGTACTAATATTCTCGTGGCAAACAGGAAGCTGCTCGCTGATAAGGACATAGATGCACTGGCTGCGGAGGAAAGTATAGTTCGACTGGAGGGGGAAGGGAAAACGGTGGTGCTGGTAGCCGTTGATGGCATGCTTGCTGGAATAATAGCAGTCGCTGATAAGGCGAAGGATTCCGCCGCAGAGACAGTGGCCTGGCTCAAGCAGCGCGGCAACCAAGTGATTATGATCACAGGAGATAATCCCCGGAGTGCCGAAAACGTCGCTCACAGCCTGGGAATCGACCACGTTCTGGCTGAGGTACTACCTGAGGATAAGGCCACTGAGATAAAAAGACTCCAGGAGCAAGGCCGTACAGTAGCTATGGTCGGCGATGGCATAAACGACGCCCCGGCTCTGGTTCAAGCGGATGTCGGTATCGCAATCGGCTCGGGGACAGATGTGGCTATTGAATCCGGAGGCGTAGTCCTGGTGAGAGATGACCTCCGAGATGTGGCCCGCACGCTGGAGTTGAGTCGCTATACAATGCGCAAGATAAAGCAGAACCTTTTCTGGGCTTTTTTCTACAATTCAATAGGCATACCTATAGCTGCAGGTATTCTGTATCCCTTCACTGGCTTTATGCTTAACCCCATAATCGCAGGGGCAGCGATGGCTTTCAGTTCGGTAAGTGTGGTATCTAATTCCCTGAGCATGAGGAGATACCATCTTCAAAGAACTCTTCGGAATCCGTTGGGTTGAAAAGCTGGAATCCAGCTTGATCACTTACCCTGAGGGATATTATGATAGGAGGCAGATAACGTCATGTGGAAGTGTACCAATTGCCATCACGTAGAATTCGCCGATGATAAACCTGAGCGTTGCCCTGTCTGCGGAGCAGAGGCAGAGAAACTAGTCCCACATGAGATCCCGGGGGTAAAGGGCACCAAGACCCTGAAGAATCTCAAGGTTGGCTTTGTCGCCGAGTCCCAGGCCCACCAGAGGAACCTGGCCTTTGCCCTGAAGGCCGAGCAGGAGGACTATCCCCAGATGGCCAAGCTATTCCGTGCCATTGCCGAGGCCGAGGGCATCCATGCCTTCAATCACCTGCGCCTCCTCGGTGGTGTATCCAGCACCCAGGAGAACCTGGAGGCCGGTTTCGAAAGGGAGAACCTGGCAAGCAGCAGCTATCCTCGGTTCATCAAGGAGGCTAACGAGGAGGGCAATGCCAGCGTGGCAAGGATCTTCACCTATTCCCGCGACGTAGAGGCCGGGCATGCCAAGCTCTACAAAAAGGCGTTGGAGCACATGATACGCGAGTCTGACACGGATTACTACGTCTGCGGCATCTGTGGCTACGTGTCCGACGGCGAACTCCCCGATGAATGCCCGATATGCGGCGCCCCCAAGGAGAAGTTCCGGAGAGTAGACTAGGAGGACGATATACTCGCTCTTCCCTGTAGAAAGGAGGGGTAATATGGCTGAACCCAAAGATCAATGTGTGCAAGCGGCAAAAGGTCCCATAGCGCTGGAAGCGGAGGAATCCCCGCCAACAGAGACTCAAAAGCAGAAGGAGGTACGCAAAGTGACTGCCCAAGTAGGCAAACCCGCACCGGACTTCGAGGCCAGCGCCTTCACAGAAGGTGGCTT
>DAOUTY010000091.1 GCA_030668425.1 Chloroflexota bacterium | reverse complement strand
GAATCAGACCATATACTTCAGGCGTGTCGTCAAGAATGTAGAGGACGTGTGTGCCGCCCACCAAATCCTCGCCGTACAGGTTGGCATTGCCGTACCCGATTGCCTTGAGCTCCTCTACCTTCGCCTTAGCTGCCGATACCAGCTTGTACCGGTCACCGTACTCGAGGGCGCCGGTAGGACATGTCTTTACGCAGGCAGGTGCGTAACCGTTATCAAGGCGGTTAAGGCCCGGTGTGGTACAGGCCGTACACTTAGCCGCTCTTCCGAGCACCTGTCCTATAGCGGTATCAATGCGGGGGATTCCGAAGGGACAGAACTCAACGCAGTAGCCGCAACCGCTGCACTTGCCCTTATCTAAGGAAACAAGGCCATCGGGGCGGTAGAAGAGTGCTCCCGTGGGGCACACCTTCACGCAAGCGGCATCGGTGCAGTGCATGCACGCTTTCCGGGTAAACAGCCAGCGAAGATCACCGTTGCTGCCTATCTCCCTGAACTCCATCTTGAGCCATGTGTCAGTTGAGAGGTCTTTCGGGTTTTCGTAGCTGCCCCAGTTAACGGTCTTTTCTGCCTCAAGCTCGTTCCAGTTCTTACAGGCGACTTGGCATGCTCGGCAGGCCGTACATTTAGTCGCGTCGTAGAGAATGGCTTTACCGGACATTATTCACCTCCGTCTTAGACTTTCCTTATGTTGCACAGGAAGGTCTTGTATTCTGGTATAGTGGTGTTGGCATCTCCTACATGCGGCGTAAGAACATTGCCGCTACTCCCGTTGGGGCTGATCCCGGTCGAGTAGCCTGTGTAACCCCAGTGCCAGGGAACCCCAATGTGATGTACCTTCTTGCCGCCGATTATCAAGGGCTGGAAGCGGTCGGTCACAATGGCCACCGCCTGTATGGCGCCTCTGGCCACGCTGACCTCGACTATATCGCCGTTCTCTATGCCCTTGCTTGCGGCCAGATCCTTGTCAAGCTCAGCTATCGGCTGGGGCTGGAGCTCGACGAGCCAGGGGAGGTTGCGGGTCATCTGCCCGGCCTGCCAGTGCTCCGTCAGCCTGTAGGTCGTACCGACGTAGGGGAACTCTTCGGGTGTGCCCCTCTTATTCCAGCTCTCGCCGTCCATATCCAGCTCGCCGACGTAGCAGCATGGATCGTTGAATCCCGGTGCGCCCCGCCCCGTTTTATCATTGGCAACATCGGTTACCAGGTTCTTGTCCAAGGGGCTTTCCCACGGCTCGTAGGCCACAGGTACCGGTCCATCGGCTCGCCCGTAGCCCCATAGCTTGCCCACGCCTTCACGGTGCATGATGAAAGGAAGGAACTTACTTCCGGGCTCGGCCTCGTTTATCGCCGGCCAGCCTCCATCCGGCACATCGCCCAGCCACTTGCCGTTTGTTCTCTGAATGACCGGATGCTCTTCGTCCCACGGCTGGCCGTCGAGGTCTACAGAGGCCCGGTTGTAGATGATACGCCTGTTGATAGGCCAGCACCATGTCCAGCCGGAGTAGAGGCCGATCTGGTTAAGGCTCCTGTCCACCGGGTCATGCTGCTTGGCCTTGTTGTTGCCATCTGCATCGTACATGCCGCAGTAGAGCCAGTTACCTGAGCAGGTGGAGCCGTCGCTCTTCAAATTACCGAAGCTGGTGAGCGCCTCCCCGGTATCCCAGACATAACCATTGAACTCCTTGGCTGCTACATTGGGGTCAGCCTCTGCGGCACCCTCGCGGTAGTCCCAAAACAGATTGGTGATGGCCTCTGAAAATGCACCGCCCTCTGTGGCGTAGAGTTCCTTTAGCTTGAGCGCGAGCTCGTCTATGATCTCCAGGTCAGGTTTGGCCTGTCCAATTGGATCGAGAGCCTTCCACCTCCACTGTGCCCAGCGGCCGCTGTTGGAGATGCTCCCTTGCTTTTCGTAGGAGCAGGCTGCTGGCAGGAGAAAGACCTCTGTATCTATCGTTGCGTGGTTGACTCCATCCCTGTACCAGAAGGCTGCTGTCTCCGTCTCGAACAGGTCGGTGACCACCAGCCAGTCCAGTTTCTCCAGGGCCTTGCGTTCACCCTCGGAATCAGGGCCTCCAACCGCAGGGTTTTGTCCCCAGGTCATCATGCCCTTGACTATGCCAGCGGCCGCCGCTTCGAAGACGGCAATATGGCTGTAATCGTCGCCGCTGGTCGCCTTGGGCAGGTATTCGAATCTGAAGTCATTGGCTGCGGTAGCGTTATTGCCCCACCACGCCTTGAGTAGACTGACTATGTACTTCTTGTAGTTGGGGTCATCATCGTTGTACCACCACCAACTGGCAGTCTTGTCGCCTGCAAGACCCTGGGGAGTGATGAAATCCTTCCCCTTCTTGGCACGTGCGATATAGTCATCGAGGCTCTGGTCCGTATTTGTCGGCACCGCAAGGTAACCCGGCAGGATGTGCCACAGGAGGCACATATCGGTAGAGCCCTGCACGTTAGAAGTCCCCCTGAGGGCGTTGATGCCGCCGCCGGCGACGCCGACGTTGGCCAGCAGAAGCTGAAGTATGGCATAGCCCCTAATGTTCTGGGTGCCGTAGGTATGCTGGGTCGTGCCCATGGCGTACATTATGGTGCCGGCCCTGCCCGTTTTCCCCGACTCGGCATAGGTCTCGGCGACTGTGAGGAAAGTATCCTTGGGGCACCCTGTGACCTCTTCTACCTTTGCTTCATCGTAGACTTTGAAGTTCTCCCACAGCAACCTGAGCACGCACTTGGGGTTCAAGTCTTCCCATGTGTTCCAGGTGTTGTTGACCAGGGCTGGGTCCGAAGCGGGAGTGGACTTATCGGCGTAAAACCAGCTCGACTTGTCGTATCCGCCCAGCCTGCCCGGACCACCTCCGTTCTTGGGGGTATATCCGCTGAACAGACCTGGATGGTTGGAACTCGAGGCGCCCTCAAAGGCGTCGTCGATGATCAGAGCGGCGTTGGTATACTGCGTCACGTAGGTCATATTGTACTTCTCGGTGCGCCCCGCAGGACCTAGCCTCTGCATATCATTCAGAATGTACCTTATCATGCCGCCGATGAAGGTTATGTCACAGCCGGACCTCATCGGAGCGTAGATATCGGCCTTGGATGACGTGCGGGTAAAGCGAGGATCAACGTTGATAAGCTTTCCCCCGCGAGACATTGCTTCAGTGATCCACCTGAAGGAGATCGGGTGATTCTCCGCCGCATTCGATCCGATAATCAGGATGCGGTCGGAGTTCCTGATGTCAATCCAGTGGTTGGTCATTGCTCCCCTCCCGAACGACTCTGCCAGAGCCGCTACAGTAGCGGAGTGTCAGATACGGGCGCAGTGTTCAATATACACCAGCCCGAGAGCACGGAGCAATTTCACGAGGGCGTAGCACTCTTCATTATCCAGTTCACCGCCGCCAAAGCTGGCAATAGCATCGGTGCGGTTCACGCGGTATGTAGTACCGTCGACGTTTATCGTCTCTTTCCAGGTCTCGTCCCTCGTCTTCTTTATCCTCTTCGCGACTTCGTTGATAGCCCAATCCCAGTCCTTTTCCTCCCACTTGTCTGATCCCGGAGCGCGATAGAGAGGTACGGTCAGTCGGTTCGGGTTATTTTCCCCGTTGACCGTATGGAACTGAGACATCGCTTGTCCCTTGGAACAGAGCGTGCCTTCGTTGATGGGGTGGTCAGGGTTCCCCTCGATGTTCAGTATCTGCTTCCCATCCGCAGTCGCGGTCGCGAGAGCGCCACAACCAACACCACAGTAACAGCAGATAGTGTATGTTTCACCAAGGGGCTGCTTACTAAGCGGGATGGTCTGGGGGGGGGGCTTGCCAGAATCCATGGCCCCAAGCAGAACAAGGCCACCCATCCCTGCTCCACTTGCCTTTAGAAACTCCCGACGGCTTAGTTCCATGATTTGCCTCCTTATCTGCACCTAGATTAAGGCAACTTAAAGGGGCTGACTGCTGGAATAAGACTCACAGTGCCAACCCCTATTCTAACAAGCTGCAGAATAACACCTTAACCCTGTGTACAGGATAGAAGAAGCTTTGAATCTTGTCAATGGGGGGGTATAATAGCGGAAGATGATTTTTGCCCGGAGGGAGAGTTTTAACCATGGGAGAAGTAACAACAGATGTGCTAATCAAGCGACTCAGGAGAATCGAGGGGCAGGTACGGGGCCTTCAGAAAATGGTTATTGCCGGCCGTGAGTGCGAGAACATCGTAACGCAGTTAGTAGCTGTCCGAGCGGCCATTGACAGTGTCGGCGCCCTGGTACTTAATAACTACATGAATCTTTGTCTTCGCAACAGAACTAATGAATCCCCCGAAACTATAAGTTCACTCGCTAAGTGTGTTGCTATCTGGGGGAGAGTGCGTGTCACAGAGGATTGATAAAGGGCAGATGGTGTTAGAATGGATTCTGCCTATTTACCTTATACCCTATACCCTCTCAGGGTATAACTGGAGTAACTCTGAATCTGGCTTATCTTCACTTCTCGTTTAATCTATGTCGATCACCGGGTCGTAAATCAACTGGAGCGGGGTTTCCCCGCTCCAGTTGCTGCAGAAAGCCTCTCCTGATGGGCTTAGCTATTTATTTTCGGTCTCTGAAATCTCCTCGTACCACTTGCCGTAGTGATGCTTGGCATATGTTGGAGAAATTTTGCCACTCAGCATCGAGCGGAATGACTCGGACATCCTCGGATGGAGAGCGCCCAGGTAGATATGCACAAACAGCATAGCAAGTGCTGCTATAAATGCTATACCGTGGATAATCATGCACCACTGGAAGACGCCCGCTGATACGCTGCCTCTAGCGAACCACATTATCGCGCCTGTCACCAGAAACACTACGCCAGTACCCAGGATGACTGCCTGCCACATCTTCTGTCCGGTATTTATGTGCCCCTGCGGGGGCATTTTCCCCTCCGGCCCTCCGAAGTAGTAATCCGGTGCTGCCTTAAGCCAGTCAATATCATCCTTGCCCCATTTGAGAGTATCTTTTACAAACTGGAGTGCCCTCTTGGGGTTCAGAGGGATATATAGTATTGCCCCTCCTATGAAGACTACCGAAGCGATGTGATGAATGATTCTGGTGGCCCCTCCTGCTGCTGCACTACCAAGCCCGGGGAAAAACAGGATTGCGCCAGTGATTAGCAGCAGCAAGAACGCTGCCGTGTGTATCCAGTGGAATAAGATCGTTCGCTTCTTGAAACGCTCAACCGTTCGCGCTTCCATCATTTCTTCTCCTCTTTGACCATCCTCGCTCGGGCAACCAGGTAATTCAATCCAAAACCAGCGAGCACAGCCCCTACTGCTCCGACTCCAACCCACTGAAGAACGTCATGCACTGTAGCGGCGGGTGGCAGTTGCGGGTCGTTGGGCAGGCCCTGTACCTCAGGCGACTCCTCGAGCAAATACATTACATGCAGGCCGCCCAGCTCATTAGCACCATAAAGGTAGGCATCAGGATTTGTCTTGCGCAGTTCTTCTACCCTTGCATTGGCTTCCTCTAACAACTCGCTGCGTTTACCAAACTTGATTGCTCCCGTTGGGCAGGCCTCCGCGCAGGCGGTAGGCTGATCGTTGGTAACACGGTCTATGCAGAAGGTGCATTTATCCATCAGCGCATCTCCGCTGATCTTGTTGGTCTGCAACTGGGGAACTTCGAACGGGCAATATTCGGAACAATACCCGCAGCCGGAGCACTTGTTTCTCTCATACTGGACAAAGCCCAGCTCGTTGTAGCTTAGAGCCCCTGTGGGACAAACCTTAACGCAGGCTGCGTCGGTGCAGTGCATGCATGCCTGCTTTCTAAACTGCCATTTGTCATCTTTTCTTGTCGTAAATAGCGTTGTCCATGTCTCTGGTGAGAGTTCGGGTGGCTCCTCTGGGTCAGGTGTGATAGTTTGAGGCAGTCCATTGTATTGCTTGCAGGCGGCGTAGCACCACCAGCAGCCAACACACTTTGAGACATCTACCAGCATCGCCAGCTTCGATTGATCCGCGGATGTCTCAGCATCCTCACCGACCCTTTGCAAATTCGAAGGATGCAATAAAACTAAACCCGTTGCCCCTGCGGAGATTTTCAGGAAATCCCTTCGTTCCAATTTCATAAGTTCCCCTTGGCTGTTTCTTCTCGAGTTTGCCCGCCCTTGTCCACACTAGTAGTAAGGGGCAGGTATTTCGGGAACGATGACGTCTCGATTTGCTTCCATCTCTTCAGGTCTTATGTCTTCTTCAGTCAGGAACAAATCTGCGTTCCCGTGGCAGGAATTGCAACTGGCGTTTTGCGGGGTATTCAACTGGATGTTGTGCGGTGTGGCGTATTTCCAGGTCGGCACCGCGTCAAAGTTGGGCATGAGATTCTCGCCGTAGTAGTTACATTCGTCAGAGCACGTTGGCACGTGACGCAGTACTACATACTTGTAAGGCCTTTCGGATGACCTGAGGGGATTTAGCCCGATCTCGAACCCCATTACCGATGGCTCGCTGGTCCGGCAAGGTACCCCCTGCTCATCAATACTTACATGGCAGCTGTAGCAGTTCTTGTACTCGACCGAGTGACAAACCTGGCAGGCAAGATCCCCGAGGTGCTGCTCGTGCTGCGGGTTACCTTCAGTATTGGTCCAAACATCCTCGTGACAGCCTGCATCATCACAGCTCGCCGCTGTAATGGTATGATAGCGATCTTCAGCAAGCTCTCCTGAACCGTGGAGTTCCTGCCCGTGACAACTGGCACATTGCATGCCCTTTTTCCTGTGGATATCTCTTGGAATCCCTTCATTTTCTCCCAGGAACTCGTCGCCCACACGGGAGCCATGACAGGCAACACAGTTGTCCTTCATATTGGGGGTCTCTCTGAACTCGTGCCCTGAGATAAAGCCACCGCCCACTTCGTCCGGCCGGCTGACATGACATTGACCGCATGAGACGTGACATTGCTGGCAGTGATTTTCGAAAGCTAGAGCAAGCGGGGAGCCCTCTTCCAGATTCCCGCCCCTGGCCTCCAGAACGGATATGAAACCACTAAGGGTCGTATGAAGGCTGGTCTCGTTCTTTTCAGCTATCTCACTATGGCAGGTATTGCAATTCTCCTCGGAGGGGTCAGCCACCAGGCCCTGGTGCGCGGCCT
>DAOUTY010000167.1 GCA_030668425.1 Chloroflexota bacterium | reverse complement strand
CGTCCTGGTGATAGCCCTTATCGGTTTCATCTTCTCTCGAAGGAGGCTCTTTGACCGTTTCAGCAGCTTCTGGGCGAGAATCCCAATCATCAACTGGTTCTTGGGAGAAAAGAGAATTCCTCAATCGATACATGACATGCCAGGGGCCCTGGTAAGGTTTTCCGACGGAAGCTACTACATAGCCGCTCTAGTCGGTAACCAGAAGTTTAGGAATAAAAGTGGCGAATTGGAGAATATGTACAAGCTCTATTGCCCTTCAGCACCTGTACCCTGGAGCGGCCTACCCATTATATTCGCCAGGCGAGAACAGGTCATCCTTTTGAAGATTTCCTTTGGCGAGGTTTACGGAATCACTACTTCATTTGGGAGAAGCGCCCCGGAAATATTAGAGGAATTGAGCTTCGAAGACGACGATGTCTAATGTGAGGCAACCTGCCTCACCAGATCAGCCTCAGGTAAAACGGCCTGGAGCACACGACTCACTCGGAGACCCCACAGTCGATTCCGAAGCCCCCGTGCCAAATGCGGAGAAAGTTCGCCGTGGTTTCTTAGTTCCACATCTAGGGCATTCTATCTCATCATCTTTGTCGGTCATACCACGGCGGAGTTCAAACCTCTCGCCACAGTCCACACACTCATATTCATAGATCGGCATGACAATTCACCCCCTTATCTCTCACCCACACTTATATTATAACAGGAACAAATCCAGTATCTACCCCTATTCAATGGCGATGATCTCCCCCTGAATATACTCATCAATAACAAGGATTCCATAGGTTTTCCGAAGCGCCGGAAACTTGCCCGTAGCACTGCCGGGGTTGAAGAACAAAACTCCCTCAATCAACTCATTCTTGGCCATATGCGTGTGTCCATAAAGAATCGCATCTACCCCCTCGAAACGGTCTCTAATCTTCCCCTGTATGCCCCACGGAGCCCCCCACCCGTGGATAAGACCCAGCCTTTTACCGTTTACGTCCAAGACATCGGTCTCAGGCAGAGCTGTCCTCAACTCCGGGGAATCCATGTTACCTGCCACACCTCGAAAATCACCCAACATCCCCAGGCCGTCCAGCAACTCCCTACCTGTGTAATCCCCAAGATGAACTATCAGATCCACCTCTTTCAGTCTATCCACCAGGCCTCTTGGCAGTTGATCGATCCTTGATACATGAGTATCAGAGACTACACCTACCTTCATTACTCCCTTTCCACTTGAAATACACCATTCAAACAGGGCTGGATTCGCAAACACCCCTTCACTGAAAATGATATTCCTAAGACCATGTCCCGTCAACCCATTGCTGACCACTGCCCGCTCGCAAAGCACAACAGCCTTATATCAGATTGTTCTCCAAGTGGCCTGATCCCAACTTCGCGATAATAAACGCAAATAAATACCTCCAACTATGCAAACGATCATACCCTATTGCAGCACTTGCTTCCATACGTTATAATGCTGCGGAGAAAGGGGCTCTAAAGTACTACAGTGGTCTGCAGAAAACGGCACAAAAGCGCCTTAGCACTATAAGATATACACTTGCTCACAGCCTGCAATTTTGCCACGGGGCGATTTCACCTCGAGTAGCCACAGGGCCAGAGCATGAGAGTTAGCTTCACAGCAGCATAGCTAAGGCTATGCTTTGCGCAATTAATAAAAGGAGGAAATCCAAATGCAGAACCATCTCAAGTGGGTCGTAGCCATAGCGCTAATAACTGCGTTGGTCGCCGTTGGCGGTATGAGCTGCACGAGCGAGGAAGAGGAAATGGAGACCTATAAGGTAGGAGCCGTATTCTCGCTTACCGGCCCTGCGTCACATCTAGGCGTTCCAGAGGGACAGACGGTAGAGATGATAGTAGACCAGATCAACGCGAATGGTGGAATAAACGGGCACCCCCTGGAAGTCATCATCTATGACACCGAGACCAATGCAGAGAAGTGTGCCACGATGGTGAACAGGCTCATCGAGCAGGACAATGTGCTGGCCATCATCGGCCCTACTACCAGCGGAAACAGCCTGGCCATCATTGACACGATAACCGCGGCGGAGATTCCCCTGATTTCCTGCGCTGCCAGCACGCTGATTGTGCAACCTGTGGAAGAAAGGTACTGGGTATTCAAGACCCCACAAACCGACAAGCAGGCAGTCACCGAAATATACACATACCTGGAAGCCCAGGGCATCACTGAGATTGCCATCATAACGGACACCTCCGGGTTCGGGGCTGCCGGCAGGGATATCCTCATAGCTGATGCTGCTGACTACGGAATCACAATTCTGGATGATCAGAATTTCACTAGCGGTGACACCAGCATGCAGTCACAGCTCACCCACATCAAGGGTACTAATCCCGAAGCAGTAATCTGCTGGGCCACCGACAAGGAGTCGGCCATCGTTGCCGTTGACATGCAGACACTGCAGATGGACACCCCACTGTTCTGCAGTCACGGAATCGCCAACATGGGGTTCATTACCGGTGCGGGTGATGCCGCCAACGGGGTTATCTTCCCGGCGGGCAAGCTACTGATCATCAACAACGTTCCAGCCAGCGATCCTCAGAAGGAAGTCCTGACGCAGTATAAAGCGGACTTCGAAGCCCTTGGCGAGGGTACAGTTAGTACCTTCGGCGGGCATGCCTGGGACGCACTCAATTTTGCGATTATCGCTCTTGAGGAAATGGAAGAAGGACTGGACACTGCTGAAGCAAGGGCCTTCATCAGAGATGAGATAGAGCAGATTGAGGGCTTCGTCGGCATAAGCGGTGTTTTCACCATGTCTCCTGCGGATCACCTGGGAATGATGCCGGGGTCTCTTGCCATGATCGAGATCGTTGACGGGGAGTGGACCTGGCTCCAGTAGAAACAAGCTTATCTGATAGGCTCTAGATTTTAATAAGGGGGAAAGGGACGCTTTCCCCCTTATTATCTGGTTGTATGCCGAGAGGTCTGATGCATGTCAGCGGACCAATTCGTTCAGTACCTCGTATCGGGGCTTACCCAGGGCAGCATCTACGCTCTGGTAGGTCTTGGTTTTACCATCATCTATGCCGTAACCCGCATAATTAACTTCGCCCAGGGCGAGTTCGTGATGCTTGGGGGTATGCTCTCTTTCACACTGGCCATTTCCGCCGGACTTCATCTGGTCCCCGCGCTACTCCTCTCAGTACTCATAGCGACAGCAATGGGCGCAATTATGTACCTGCTGGCCATCCGTACAGCCAAGAGGGCTTCGGCAGTGAGCCTGATCATACTCACGATCGGGGCCGCCATCTTCATTCGCGGTATCGCCGGGGAGCTGTGGGGGGTGGACTTCGTACGTCCTCCCTTCTTCACCGGGAGTGAGTCCATATCCTTCCTGGGAGCCTATATTCATCCACAGGCCCTGTGGATTATTGGCACCACCATCGTTGTAACGATCCTGCTGCACCTCTTTCTCTCCTATACCATGGTAGGTAAGGCCCTGAAGGCGTGTGCCATAAGCCCGCGTGCTGCTGGCCTAGTGGGTATCGATGCCAAGGCAATGGCTCTAATCGCCTTCGCTATCGCAGCGGCGCTTGGTGCCATTGGTGGGGTAGTGATGGCCCCTTTGACCCTCACCGCTTACAACGTGGGGGTGATGCTGGGGCTCAAGGGTTTCGTGGCAGCATCCATCGGCGGCTTCAAGAGCCCACTCGCCACAGTCGTTGGCGGTATTGTCCTGGGAATCGTTGAGTCACTGGCCGTAGGAGTGGATTGGGGGCCTTTTACCTCGGCCTATAAGGATGCCATTGCCCTGGTGGTCCTACTGTTGATATTGATACTTCGGTCAGGCAGGCTGGCAGCAGAGGAAAGAGAGAGCTGATGTTGGCAAAGATAAAGGGTAAATGGACCTATCTTGCCATTGCGGCACTACTGGTGTTCCTGATATTAGTTCCCTTCGATTGGTTCCTGGGGCAATACAAAGGCCTTGCAATCTTCATCGGCATCAGCACGATGGTTACGGTGGGACTGTGCCTCCTCATGGGCTATACAGGGCAGGTGTCTCTGGGACAGGCGGGCTTCTACGGCCTGGGTGCCTATTTCTCAGCAGTCCTGAGCAAGACCTATGATGTCAATCCGTGGCTGGCAATGCTCATAGCCGCGATTGCTACCGGTGGATTTGCCTACGTCATCGGCTATCCCATCTTCAGGCTCAGAGGTAACTATCTGGCTATGGCCACCCTCGGCCTGGGGCTGATCCTGTGGATCCTGTTCAGGCAACTCAGCCAGTTCACCGGGGGGCCTGATGGCATGGCCGGTATTCCCTACCTGTCCATCGGCAGCTTTGTTTTCGATACCTCTTTCAAGCGCTATTTTCTGGTATGGTTCTTTTGTCTCGCCATTCTGTTAATCTCACAGAACATTGTCCAGTCGCGGACGGGAAGGGCGCTGAGAGCTATCCACGGCAGCGAAGCTGCCGCAGAATCGATTGGCATCAACGTAGACCAGTTCAAGGTAAAGATCTTCGTATTGAGCGCCGTCTACGCCTCTCTCGCAGGCAGCCTCTT
>DAOUTY010000007.1 GCA_030668425.1 Chloroflexota bacterium | reverse complement strand
AGTTGATACCCCTAGTAGACAGAGCACTCCATTCACCCCCAGCGCACTCATTGCCTGAAAAGCAACGGCGCTGCTGCCAGTAGCCTGCACTATGAGGTCTAGATTGCCCAGCTGTCGCGGGAGCTTGGCAATCTCTATTTCGCGACCATCCAGATAAGTAGCACCTGTCGCCTCCACCAGTTGCCCTCTTAAGCTCGATTTCGGTTGTATATCCAGTGTATGGGTATCGATGCCTTGCAGGCGCAGGAAAGCAGTAGCCAGCAACCCCAGCGAGCCGGCTCCCAGCACCAGCGCCACCTGCATGGGATTGGCGCAACGGCTGTGAACCTCCACTGACTGGGCAACCCCTTTGGTCACGATACTCACTGGTTCCGTGAGCACTGCTACGTGCTTTATGTTGCGAGGTACTTTCACTAAGAAAGGTGGTTCCTCAACCAAATACTCACGCAGGAATCCGTGCGCTCCCAAGATACCGCACTCCTTGTAATTACCCTCAATGCACATGTCAGATTGCCCGCTGCGGCAATTGACGCAGCCATCCGGCCGTCTCACTAGCGGCACCACAAGGTCGCCCTCCTGGAGATCAGCGCCGCTGATTCTCTCAACCTCGCCCAGCGCTTCGTGGCCCAGGACAAGGAAATCCTGGCCCTGAGGAGCCTTCCCCATGTTTCCCTGGCTGATTTCCATATCTGTGCCGTCGATACCGACTTCGATTATCTTTACAAGAACTTCACCCTGCCCTGATACAGGAGAATCCATTTCAACAACCCTGGCGCTATCCTTTTGACCTGGTGTAACTGCTCCAGCCTTCATATCCCGCCTCCCGAGGTCCTTTCTGTCCTACGCTTTCTTCTCTTCCAGAGCTCTGGTCAGATCAAGCCCGGTTGTGATCACTGCCAGGTGGGTAAGCGCCTGAGGGAAGTTGCCCAGGGCTTCCCCCGTGGCTGGGTCCACCATTTCCGATAAAAGGCCCAGGTGATTGCTGTAGCCAATCAATCTTTCGTACAGAGCCACAGCGTCGTCCACCTTTCCCATCTTCAGCAGGTTTCTTACCAGCCAGAATGAACACCACAGAAATGCTCCCTCGGACCCGATGAGCCCGTCATCGGTCTCATCGGTCCTATACCTTTGCAGCAGGCCATTCAAGCTCAGCTCTTCCATAGTGCGTTCTATCGTTGAGGTGACCCGTTCGTCTGAGAAGGGCAAGAAGCCAAAAAGAGGCATCAGGAGATTGCTCGCATCCAGTGCCGGGGTGTCGTAGTGCTGGGTAAAGGCCCGCTTCTGCGGATTCCATCCCCTGGTCAGTATGTCATCCCGGATATCCTGGGCTTTTTCCCGCCAGCCCGCAATTTTCCCTCTGTAGCCCAGCTCTTCCGCAATTTTGATCCCCCTGTCCACAGCTACCCAACACATGAGCTTGGAATGGACAAAATGATAGGGGCCACCCCTCACCTCCCAAATACCGCTGTCCGCCCTTTGCCAGTTCTCGCAGGCAGCATCTACAAAGCTCTCCAATGATTGCCATGTGCGGCGCGATATATAGCCCCCAAGGCCAAGATAATTGTAAGCAGCCTCAATCACCTCTCCAAAAACATCGAGTTGCAGCTGCCCGTAGGCGTCATTGCCAATTCGTACGGGCCGTGAATCCCTGTACCCTCTGAGATGGTCGAGTATCTGCTCTTTGAGAGGATGCTCATAATCAATATCATAGAGGATTTGGGCCTTGGCCCCGCACTTGTCACATAAGGTGACTAACCAGTTGAAGAACCCCAGGGCCTCCTCCGTGTGGCCGAGCTGAAAAAGGGCGTTGAGTGTTAGGGAGGCATCCCTGAGCCAGGCAAAACGATAGTCCCAGTTACGTTCGCCACCGATCTGCTCGGGAAGGGAGGTGGTAGGAGCAGCTATAATGGCTCCCGTTGGTAAATACATCATCAGGTGCAGAGCAAGATAGGAGCGCACGATGGCCTCGCGCCACGGCCCGGAGTAAACACAGCCCCCAGCTTTCTCCTCCCAGTAGGCTACCGTCCTCTCCAACTTACCCTGAGCGCGGTAGATGCCAGGTGGCCAGGGTTGGTCCGCCCCATAGCGCAGTATGAACTGAGTGCTCTCTCCCTGCCCAAGCTCAAAGCTGCCGACAGCTCTACCACCGTTGATGGCAAATGGAACCAGAGAGCACAAAGCCATGCTATCATTCTCCCCCTTCACCGTGACACCATATTTGGCAGCACCTATCAAGGTATCGCCTCTGGCATAGTTTAGCCTTGGTTCAAATACAACCTCGAGGGGCACCCAGCCCTCAGTGCAATCGACCAGGCGGTGTATCTCAGTAAATTGGGGCAGCCCCCGTCGGGAGGTTCGATAGCAAGGCATGAAATCGACTACATTCACTGTGCCTGTCTCAGTCTGAAAGGTAGTCTGAAGCACGTTCGTATCGGGTAAATAAGCCTGACGAGTTTGAAACGGTGTCTGCGGCCTGATGTAAAATCTACCGCCCTTTTCATCATCGAGTATGGCGGCAAATATGCTGGGGGAATCGAATCTAGGCAGACAGCACCAGTCGATAGAGCCATCGGTACTCACCAGCGCAGCCGCGCGGCTGTTACCAATCAGCCCGTATTCTCCGATACCTTTGTAGGCCATGATTTCCTAAAGCAGCCTAAAGTCCGGGGCGATATCGCACACTTACAAGCGACCGTTCCGCAACTTTCTCCCCTTGTACAGTGCTTCAGGACATTATAGGCAGTATAGCATTAAATAGCCATCACATTCCGAGAAATAAGGTGGCTATTACATTGAGGAGGCAATCTTCGACCAAGATTAGTCTACTAGTTGAAGGGGTCAAAATCAGCTTGACTTAGCGTTCTACGTATTTGAGAAGTGTGGAAGTGGTTGAGCAGAAGAAGTGAACTACAAAGTTCAGCTATGCACTGGAGCCGACAGGTACTCTCACAAAGCCCACATGCTATGCACTGGAATTTTCTGACCAGCGTATGTGCCCATCCACCTCAAACCCCAGCTTCAGATGCAAACCGAGACTGGCGCGGTTGTCCACAGCACATCCACCTTCGTGAATATAGCCATTGTCCGTCAACCAGTCACTGACCCAGCCGAGCAGCTTGGTCGCACAGCCCCTGCGTTGGAAAGGCTCCAAGGTCTCGATGTAGACATCCGCGTACCTTTCGTGAAAATAGCTCACAATTGCAGTACCAATCTGAACACCATTATCTATCAGGTGGAACACGTCACCATTCCCTTCCACCTTCAGATGCTTCAGGTCAACATTACAAGGGCAAACCTTTCTGAAGATATACCCGCAAACAACGCCTTCTTTGCCGGCATAGTCCGGATCTCTGTCGTCCCAGAAGATACCTCCGTGACTCCCTTCGTGTTCCTTGAACCTTCCGGCCACTATCATATATGCCGGCCTGAAACTCTTGCTAAGCAAAATACTAATCTCCCCGCCAATCTGTTTTAAAGGTCGCACGGTCTTGCATCTGTCAGGTCGCTAAAGATCACCTGCTCCTATAGATAATAACGACTACCTGGCGGATTTTGTTACATCTTTTACGAGCTTGGTCAACGATTTCATGAATCCACGGAGAGGGATCGACTTTCGTCGTCTCCGTCATGTGGCCCAAATCTCAAGGGGCATAAAATGTCATTGGCCTCACATTGCTGGCATTTCATCCGGGGTACAACATGGTAAATATCGAATTGCCGCCTAAGCCCATCTTCGATATCTCTCGTCCCAATTGGTTTGCCGGTCCCACCGCCACAATCCATCTCACTGCTTGCGAATCCCGATGCCTGCCCCTTGAAAGTTACCTGCAAGCAAGTGTATATTACGTATAATCGTTTTCCCTGGGACTGGTGACAACGATTTGCCTGCTCAGATCTCTAGCCCAAAGTAACGACATTCAAGCTGATCGAAGCAATGATGAGGAACTAACTTGGTTGAGCCAGAATTCGAAGTAACTCACCTAATCCTGGTTTTAGGCGGGATAATACTCCTCACAATCCTCGTTGGGTCCGGGCTGAAGCGCATAGGGGTGCCATCCCTGATCGGATTCATGATCCTGGGTTTCCTTCTTCGCGTAGCAGATTCTCACTGGGCATTTCTCTCCGAAGAGGCAATCGGAATCTTCGACTTCCTGGCAACCGTCGGCATAATCTTTCTGTTATTCCGGGTTGGACTGGAAAGCAACCTCCCCGGTCTGAAGCGCCAACTCAAACCTGCGAGTGTCATTTGGCTGGGGAATATCCTCTTCAGCGGCATTCTCGGTTACGTAATGTCGTATTTCGTACTCGGGCTGGACCTGATTCCCAGTCTATTCGTTGCGATTGCACTGACGGCCACCAGTGTGGCCATATCCGTAGCAGTCTGGCAAGAGGCAAAAGCTATTAAGTCACCCACCGGCGAATTGCTGGTCGACGTAGCCGAAATGGACGACATCTCCGCCATGGTCCTTATGGCGTTACTCTTTGCTACTGCTCCCATGTTAAGAGAGGGTTTGGACTCAACTGTAGTAGGTGTCCTATTTGAGACACTGGGATGGCTCTCGTTCAAGCTGGTGGGTTTCGGGGTCTTTTGCGCCCTCTTCTCCCGTTACCTTGAGCACCCTATCACTCACTTCTTCAGAAGGATCGGGGAAACGCCCGCCAAACTACTCATGATTGCAGGATTCGGGTTGATCATAGCTGCCCTGGCCGAGTTGCTTGGTCTTTCGGTGGCGATTGGAGCATTCTTTGCCGGGCTAATTTTCAGCCGGGACCCGGAGACGGTCAAGCTGGATACGCCCTTCGGAACCCTCTACGGTTTCTTCACCCCTTTCTTCTTCATTGGCATTGGATTGAATATCGACCCCGGGACGCTGACGACGGGTCTGGGCATTGGAGGTGCGCTGCTGGTTGTCGCGATTATCGGCAAATTGGTCGGCGCCGGCGGGCCAGCCATGCTCACAACAGGATGTCCCGGATCGCTGTTACTCAGCATCAGCATGGTACCAAGAGCTGAAATTGCACTGGTAATAATGCAGAGAGGCCTAAATCTGGGTGAATGGGCAGTGCCTGGTGATGTCTTCTCCGGGATGGTAGTGGTCGTCGCGGTGACCGCCGTCATTTCGCCAATGATCCTTCGCGTGCTGCTGAAACGCTGGCCGCAGGCCAGCGGGGAACCATGACCCTGGGCAGTATTTACACTGTGTCAGGCTGTTCCGTTCGGTTTGACCGCGTGAACTTTGATGCTAATAACCGAACCCGCAACCTCATTCAGCTCTTCGAGTGGCAGTTCCTGCTTCTCGATGATTGCCGCCGCAGTCGGATCATTGACCATCAAGTCGATAGGAAACAACGTTTCATCCATTATCCTGACGTCCCGAAATCCTGCCGACTGTATAGTCCCCACGTAGATATCCTTCATCATCGCTCCAGAAAGGCAACCGATGTATGCCTCAATCGAGTCTTTTATAAAGTCCGGCAGCTCCTTCAACAGCACGATATCGGAGACCATCAGCCTGCCCCCCGGTCTCAGCACCCTGAAAGTTTCCGCAAAGACCCGCTTCTTGTCGGGAGAAAGGTTAATGACACAGTTCGAGATAACGACGTCAACGGAATCGTCGGCGAGCGGCAGATTTTCAATTTCGCCAAGTCTGAACTCTACATTACCGTATTCAGCCCTCCTGGCATTCTCACGTGCCTTCTCAAGCATCTCCTGCGTCATGTCAACGCCGATGACCCGCCCCCTCTCGCCAACCCGGTTGGCTGCAAGAAAACAATCGAATCCCGCACCCGAACCGAGATCAAGGACGATATCACCTTCCTGCAGAGAGGCGAGGGCAACGGGATTGCCACAGCCAAGGCCCAGATTGGCACCTTCGGGAACCGCTTCAAGTTCTTCCTCGGTATATCCTACATTCCTGCTAATGTCCCGGGCTAAATCCGTGCCGCCGCAACACGAAGTTGTAGGAGCACAGCATGGATTGCTGTCCTGCCGAGCAATTCTGGCATAACCCTCTCTTACTACCTTCCTGATTTCTTCTTCCTTCATCACTTCTTCCTCCTTCATACTTGATTACCTCTTCTGTCATTCCTGGAAAATCTCCTTCATCACTGGCCCCAGCATACTCTTCACCATCTCGGTGACCTCTTCGATCTTGATCAAGGAGATGCAGCACGTCTTACCATAGCGTTCCAGCCCCACTATAGCCAGCTTGTCGCCTGCCTGGATTCCCGCCCTATCTCTGAGCTCCTTGGGAAGAACCATCTGCCCCCTGTCGTCAACTGTCACAATAGCTTCAACCTTGCAGCACCCAATATCGCTGCCGGTGGCTGGCCCACAAGTCACTTTCTGTGCTTTCTTAACCATATTCCAACCCTCATTCCTGACTATTTTTCAGAATATTATGAATTTTCTGCTTTTTCAGCATATCATGAGAACACTATTTTGTCAAGCCTCCGATCAGCACGCATAGTAACCGCGCTGCCTTCTGGAGCCAGTGCGAAATTTGGCAACGGGACAACCTTTTTCCCCTATTCTGAGGGGTTTCATTTCGGACGATTCGTCCCTTTCATTTGGATGCCGATCCCACGAGGTTCAAAGTTCTCTTCGTTCTCCGTCTGAGAATAGAATCATGCCTTTAACCCAACCTTGAGGATAGGTCCATGCTAAAAGAGTACGCTACAATGGTCTCATCTTCCCCAAACTAGACAAGAATAGAGGTGGTGGTTTCAAGGAGTGAGACTTGAAACCACCTCACAAAAGCCTGTATGATAAGCGGGAGTGCGAGGGAATGCTATAAAGAATTAAATGCCTTCCTGGTTTTTCTCAATGAAGCTCCAGTAACCTGCGCCGAAGAGGAGTCGATTGATTGCCATAATTGATTATGGGGCGGGAAACCTACGTAGTGTCACCAACGCTCTGGTTAAGCTCGGCTATCAGCCCAAGGTGACTAGTGAAGCCAGCGATGTATTGAATGCCAACGCAGTGATATTCCCCGGCGTCGGTGCTGCTCCCGATACTGTGCGCAACCTGAGAAAATCCGGGCTGGACGATGTTATCCGGCAGGTAATACGTGAGAATCGCCCTCTGCTTGCAATCTGCGTGGGCATGCAAGTCCTGCTGTCAGTTACTGAGGAGTATGGGCTCAATGAGTGTTTGGGAGTCATTCCCGGAGTAGTGAAAAGGTTGCCTTCGGGGCTCAAGGTGCCTCACATGGGCTGGAATCAGGTAAAGCAAGTGACAAATCATCCTATCTTCAATGGGATCGCCGATGGATCGAATTTCTATTTCGTCCACAGCTATTATGCCGAACCTGATGATGCCAGAGTTGTGGCCGGGACTACTGAATACAGCGTCCCCTTATGCAGCGTACTCATCAAGGACAGCCTGATAGCAACCCAATTCCACCCCGAGAAAAGCGGTGAGCTTGGCCTCAGGATGTATGATAACTTCCTGAAAATGGCCGGTGTAGAGGGGTAGATGTTAACCAAGAGGATTATCCCTTGTCTTGACGTGATAGGAGGCCGTGTGGTCAAGGGCACGAGCTTCACTGAGCTTCGTGACGCTGGTGACCCGGTGGAGCAGGCTGCGTTCTATTACCAGCAAGGGGCTGATGAACTGGTCTTTCTCGATATCGGCGCAACTCCCGAAGGCCGCGATACCATGGCAGATGTGGTCGAGGGTGTCTCGGAACAGGTTTTCATCCCTCTTACTGTTGGCGGGGGGCTGCGTAGCATCGACGATATGCGAAGAATGCTCGAGGCCGGAGCCGACAAGACATCCATAAATACCGCGGCAGTAATCAACCACAAGATCATCACAGAAGGAGCGAAAAGGTTCGGCTCGCAGTGTATAGTTGTAGCTATCGACGCAAGGCGAGTTGATGATTCTCCGGAGCCAAAGTGGGTGGTCTGTACCCACGGAGGCCGGGAACCGACAGAGATCGATGCCATCGAGTGGGCAAAACAGGCTGTTGACTGTGGTGCTGGGGAGATACTTCTAACCAGTTGGGATGAAGATGGGCAACAAACGGGCTACGATCTCGAACTGACACGCACTATCAGCGAAGCTGTTACGGTGCCAGTCATTGCCAGCGGTGGTGCAGGCAATCTGGAGCATCTCTACGAAGCGCTTGTCACCGGTAAGGCTGATGCTGTCCTTGCAGCCAGCATTTTCCACTATCGGACCTACAGCATTCGCGAAGCGAAAGAGTACCTGGCAGAAAGAGGGATTCCCATCAGACTATAAGGGGGCTGACCGGGGTAAGTAAGGGCAAATGAGCGAGCTTTTCGAGCCCGAGATCGTGGCACTCTACTGCGGGCGCAGTCTAGCCAAAGGCGACTACCTGCCTGAGGGGGCGAGAAGAGGTTCCGGGTTCAAAGTCCGGTTTGTCATGATTCCCTGCAGCAGCAAAATCGAGACTAGCTATCTCATAAAGTTGATCGAACAGGGCGCTGACGGGGTTGCGGTAGTGGCCTGTCCCACAAAACAGTGCCAGTTTCTGGTCGGGAGTGCGCGGGCTGAGCACCGCATAAAGCACGCACAGGACCTGCTTGAAGAGGTGGGCATGTCTGCGGACCGCCTGGGCATGGTGCGCGGGCATGACCTGACCAGCGACCAGATCATGACCATCGCGGAAGAGCGAGCCAACGCGATCAGGCAACTAGGCGAAAACCAGATGAAAATAATCGACTGATAGACAATGCCGAAGAAGTATCACGTAGATATTCAATCACTTCAACCGAGATTCGAGCCGATCCCGGAGTACTGCTCCATCGAGATCAATAAGTGCCTGCATTGCACGAACTGCGTTAAGTATTCCGCTTGCGTTTACGACATTTACCACAAGCGCAGATTTGATTACGTCGAGGTTCTGGACACCGGTGATAGCGAATGCGCAGGGTGTTTGCGCTGCATCCAGGAATGCAAAGCCAACATACTCACACGGGTCAGAAACTCGCGCTATGAGGCCCTTGGCGATGACTACTGGAAGCCCGCCCTAATTCAACGGATCTGGAAGCAGGCGGAAACCGGCAGAATTCCGATATCGGGTGCGGGATACCGCGGCCCGTTTTGCGGCCCCGGTTTCGATCAAATGTGGACAGACATGTCCGAGATCGTGAGGCCAACCCGTGACGGCATCCACGGCCGAGAGTACATCAGCACCGTGATCGAACTGGGAAGGCGCCCGGAGAGGCTCGAATTCGACGAGAACGGGGGACTCCTAACCATCCCCCCACCATTCCTGGAAATACCGATACCAGTTATTCTAGATATCCCTCCCATCGGGATCAGAAGCGAGTCCGCACGAAGGGCCATGATCAAAGCTGCCGTGGACCTCGATACGCTCGCAATCGCCGAATATGAGGAGGTTCAGGGTCCCTCAGACGAGTACCGCAAGAACCTGATGGTCAAATTCGATCCCGACAGGCACTCACTCTCCGCCGTCGAAGGCGTCCCCATCCTTGAGTTCGCCTACACGGATGGGGTCATGGACTCAGTGAGCAGAATCAAGGAGGAGAGTCCCAATACTATCGTCTCAATCCGTCTCCCTCTCGACGAACACGCGGCAGAACTGGCGTTACAACTTGCCCGGGCAGGAGCGGAGGTCATTCACTTGCAAGCCAGCACCAAAGGAAGAGGCCTGAGCAAGCGCGAGGGCGATTTCATCACCGGACTGGTCCGCGAGGTCCATCTCAGGCTGGTGGAGGACTCGATCCGCGAGCAGGTCACCCTGTTGATATCCGGCGGTATCGCCATGGCTGAACACGTGGCCAAGATCATCATCTGCGGCGTTGATGGCGTGGGCGTTGACCTGGCCATAATGGCCGCCCTCGAATGCCGCCTCTGCCGGGATTGCGGTGACGGTATCGAATGCCCGCTTCACCTGGATGAGATGCCGGTGGAATACGGCGCGCAGAGAATCGTCAACCTTATCGGCGCCTGGCATTCCCAGATTATCGAGGTACTGGGCGCCATGGGTATGAGGGAGATTCGCAGGCTCCGGGGAGAAGTGGGCAGAGCCATGTTTTTCGATGACCTGGAGAAGGATAACTTCGCACCGATTTTCGGCGAGCGGACAGGGGCCACGCTTTCTTCAGGAAACCCGGGGTGGGATGTTACCACAAAAGCGTTGGTCATGGAGAAACCGACCCCATCACCAGTGCCTGAGCAATGGACATTTCCCTTTGTGGAGGGGTTGGTCAACGTCTGCCATTCAAGATACAGGAACAGACTTTCCAAATACAGGGTTGTCAGAACCGACGCCTGCGCTGCCTGCGGCAAGTGTGCCGAGGTCTGTACCTACTGGGTACACATGAAGGCCGGTGACCTCATGCTAGCTCCAAAGTCTTACCTCTGTGTAGGGCCCGAAGTGTGCCGAGAGAAAAGTGCCTTTTGTGGAGATTACTGTCCCGAGCATGCCATTCGCGTAGGGCCTGATCCCGCGTGGGAGACCTTCGGTGACCCTCGCTGGACACCTGACCTTATCGTCAGCACCTGGACCCAGGCCGAGACAGGGAGGCCACCTGAGAACGGGCTTGAGTACAGGGTCGGCGCCTCTGGAGGAGGATTTGACCGGATCGACTTAGCCTTCCCCGAAAAGCCCCCGAATCCAAATCTCAAACCTGAGGACATCGACCTTTCAATGCCCTTGAATCGGAGACGTGACGATAATGCCCCCCAGGTCGAGATCGGGTTCCCGGTATATGGCGGCGGTATGAGCTTCGGTGCCATAAGCCTCGCCAGCCTCGTCGCGCGAGCCAAAGCCTACAAGGTTTTTAACTCCTTCACCTGCACCGGCGAGGGCGGCTACCCGGATGCCCTGACCCCATATAAAGATTACGTCATCACCCAGGTAGCCACCGGACTGTTTGGGGTCAGTGAGGAGACAATCCAGCGAGCCCGGATAGTCGAGTTCAAGTACGCCCAGGGCGCAAAGCCTGGCCTGGGCGGCCATCTCCTTGGAGACAAGGTAACTCCAGACGTCGCCAAAATAAGGGAATCAGTCGAGGGAAATGCCCTCTTCTCGCCCTTCCCATTCCACTCAGTCTACTCGGTTGAGGACCATAAGAAACACGTGGACTGGATCAAGGCGATCAGCCCAAGGGCTCTCGTCTCCGTCAAGGTTTCGAGCCCCACCGACGTGGACATGGTGGCCGTGGGCAGCTATTACGCGGGCGCGCACATCATTCACATCGACGGTAGCTATGGCGGGACCGGCGCCGCGCCGGACATCGCCAAGAAGAACATCGCCATGCCCATTGAGTACGCCATTCCCAAGGTGCACCAGTTCCTCATCGAGGAAGGCATCCGCGACCAGATAACGCTTATTGCCTCGGGCGGAATCCGCACCGCATGGGACATTGCCAAGGCTATCGCACTCGGCGCTGACGGAGCCGTGATCGCAACCTCGGAGATGGTGGCGCTGGAATGCATACGCTGCGGAAAGTGTGAGAGTGGACGTGGCTGCCCACGCGGCATCGCTACCACTGACCCAAAACTGTCAACCGCCTTCAGCGTGGAATGGGCAACACAGCGTCTGATCAACCTCTTCCACTCCTATTCGATTCAACTGCAGGAGATTCTCTGGCGCTTGGGAATGAAAAGCATAAAGGAACTGGTGGGGCGGTCAGACCTTCTAGTCCATCAAGATTATATCGATAAGACCGCGTCACCTGCTCTGGAACCGGCCACGACGCCCAAGTAGAAAGGACTGTTAGGAAGCAAATAGATATGAGACGCGCAGAGCCATCAGGCAACAGCTTTGTCAAGACCATTATTGATTCCAGGAGAACCCTGGTTGGCGATATTCGCAGTATGCCCCATGGCAAGTCGGCCGAGGAGGGTGGCTGCGGTGTAGTCGGTTTCGCAGCAAGCGTCCCGATCCAGGGCCGGCATATTTTCGAGCCAGCCATCCAAATGCACAACCGGGGAAACGGCAAGGGCGGGGGAATCGCCTGCGCCTGTCTGAACCACAAGCAGCTCGGCGTCGACAAGGCTACCCTGCGCGACGACTACATCCTCCAGATCGCTCTTCTCGACCCCACGGCAGACCTTGAGGTCGAGGAACAGTTCGTCATTCCTCATTTCAGGATCGATCACAAGACCAGGGTCGAACCGGCAGCCGACTGGAAGGAACTGGGAACTCCCATCAAGCCTCCCGACATCGTCCGCTACTTCGTCAGGGGCAAAAACGACGCGCTCCAGAAGTTCGCCGGGGAAAACTCGCTTCAGGACATGTCTGAGCGTGATATCGAAGACGAATTCGTCTATCAGAACAGCGTCAGCCTGAACCAACACTTCTACGCCTCCCTGGGAGACAAACGGGCATTCGTGCTCTCCCACGCCCGGAACCTCATGATATTCAAGATCGTGGGCTATGCCGAGCACGTGGTGCAGTACTACGGACTGGAAGATCTCCAAGCACAGGTCTGGATCGCACATCAGCGCTATCCTACCAAGGGTCGAGTGTGGCATCCAGCAGGGTCACACCCCTTTATCGGCATGAACGAAGCCCTGGTCCACAACGGCGATTTCGCCAACTACTACAGCGTCTCCGAGTATCTGCGCCAGCACAACATTGCGCCTCAGTTCCTCACTGACACCGAGGTCTCAGTACTACTGTTCGATCTCTGGAGCAGGGTCTACAAGTACCCGCTCGAATATGTAATAGAGGCTCTGGCCCCTACAACTGAGCTTGACTTTGACCGGCTCCCCGATGAGAAGCAGCGCATTTACAGGCTAATCCACGCTCTGCACATGCACGGTTCGCCTGACGGCCCATGGTTCTTCATCATCGCCCACAGCAGGCCAGACGAGAATACGTACAGGCTCATCGGGATCACTGATACAGCCATGCTACGGCCTCAGGTGTTCGCCTTCCAAGAGGGGGATATCGACATAGGACTCATTGCATCCGAGAAGCAGGCCATCGACGCTACGCTCCGCTCCCTTTCCCGCGATGACCCTCGCTTCCGGCCGGTGGCCGACCGCTATTGGAATGCGCGTGGCGGAAGCCACACGGATGGAGGCGCATTCTCCTTCACCGTCACCGGAAAGAACGGAACCAGCTCTGTCTCCTGCACGGATAAGTTCGGAAGAGCCATCACCGCGCCACCGGGGGAATACAAGATCAACCTGGATACAGAACCACAGCCGCCAGCAGGTGCCGAGGAGCTGATTAAACAGATCGAGACGGACATCGCGGCGGAAAAGGCAGAGGAATCCTTCTACCGTATCGTATCCGCTCTCTCTTCCTGGAACCTCGATCAACTCCGGGGAGTGTTCAGCCGGATCGAGAGTATAGCTGCCAAGGGGGACGATGCCAGGGAGGGTGCTCTGGCACTGCTCACACTGCTCAATAACCGGCGTTACGACTGCGCAAAGATGCGGCGCAGTTCGGTTCTCCAAATCACTCGTGACAGTATCGATAATATCCTTGACTCCGTGGCTCCAATATCCTCAAAGAGCTCAGCCCGTTTCACAAGGATAGAATGGGGCTCCCGAGGCGATCTCAGAGCACCCGAAGGTAATGAAAGGATTCTGGTGATCCATGGGCGGGACTTTCCTCCAGAGGGCAATGACTGCGACGCGCGTCTGGCAGTCAGGGCCTACGAGCTAGGTTGGAAGCGGTTCATCGTCTATGGTCTGAAGGGGCAGCGTTTCCACGGCTGCGGATTCGGGCCGAGGACACAGGGTATGCGTATTGACATCTACGGCAGCTCTGGAGATTACCTCGCCTCTGGAATCGATGGGATGGAAATCCACGTACATGACAACGGACAAGACCAGATCGGCCAGATCATGAAGAGCGGCCGTCTGGTGGTGTACGGCGACGTTGGCCAGGCCTTCATGTACGGTGCCAAGGGGGGTGAGGTCTACATTATGGGCAACGCTGCCGGCAGGCCTCTGATCAACGCGGTGGGCAGACCTCGCGTGGTCATCAACGGAACCTGCCTCGACTTTCTCGCCGAGTCGTTCATGGCAGGGGACCCCCACCATGGCGGTGGTTTTGTTATCCTTAACGGCATCGAATTCGATGATCAGGGCAAGGTCCGTGAGCAGGCGAGCCCCTACCCCGGGTCCAACCTGTTTTCCCTGGCCTCGGGCGGAGCTATCTTTGTACGCGATCCGCTTTGTAGCATTGTGGATGAACAGCTCAACGGGGGCGAGTTCGCAGAGTTAACGGACGAAGACTGGGACCTGATCCTCCCCTATCTCCAGGAGAACGAGAGGCTCTTCGGCATCTCGATTGAACGTGACCTTCTCACCGTTAATGGCGAGGTCCGCTCACCCGGTGAGGTCTATCGCAAGGTGCGCGCAGTCAGGCTGGCAGTACTTGCCAAGATGGAAGTTCCGGAGTAAGTATCGACCAGGAAAACCCCCCGTGCGAAAAGCCCTTGGCGACCACGTTTTCGATGCTTTCATCACCAACAAGAGGGAGGGAATCGGCATCAGTTGGAGCGCCTGAAGCTTCGCAATCTGATCCGCGATTGCTGTAGCGAGCAGATAGGCTCCATACCCTTTATGCAGGAACCCACTTGCCCCGGCTGAAGAGTCTGGGTGCAATTACCTTCCGCAATTCCTCAGCGGTGAAAATGGAGCCGGCTATACCAAGGACTATGCCCCACTGTGCTATGCCGATGGGCACTGTATGAAAAGCCACCTGCATGAAGGGAGCATAGACCACGACCATCTGCAGCAACACGGCTACGCCGATAGATATTAGGAGATAGCGATTGCGGAGGATGCCCAGCTTGAAAACCGTGTATTCATCGGAGCGCGCGTTGAAGGCTCGAAACCATTCGAATGCCACCAGAGTGCAGAAGGCCATAGTGCGAGCTTCATCCAGGCTTACCCTTCCGTGCGACCAGCTAAATATGGCGAACACCCCGACACTCATCATACCCGCCAGGAACGCAACTCGGAAAATTAGCCCAGGGAAGAGCAATCCCACCTTGGGGTGCCGGGGCGGCTGCTTCAGCTCATCCCCGATCTTAGGCTCCAGCCCCAAGGGTAACCCAACAGCCGTATCAGTCACTAGATTTACCCATATTATCTGTACTGCCAGCAGCGGCGCCTGTCCCACGAAGATGAGGGAGAGAAGGAAGGCGAAAAGCTCACCGGTATTCGTACTCAGCAGGAAGAATATAACGTTACGCAGCCTGTTGAAGATCGTCCTGCCCTCATCAACTGCAGCAACTATCGAGGCGAAATTATCGTCCGCCAGCACCATGTCCGAGGCCTCTTTTGCCACATCGGTACCCTTGATGCCCATAGCGATGCCGATATCCGCCGCCTTCAGCGCAGGTGCGTCATTGACCCCGTCTCCAGTCATAGCCACTACGTCCCCGCGACTCTTGAACGCATTGACTATTCTCAGCTTATGCAGCGGTTCTACCCTGGCAAATACGGATATGCTTTCCATCTGGATGGCCAATTCCTCATCAGTCATCTCAGCCAGCTCAACACCGGTGACGGATATTCCTGAAGTCAGGCCTAGCTGCCGCGCGACAGATTCGGCAGTCACCTTGTTATCGCCGGTAATCATGACCACCCTGATGCCCGCTTGTTTACATAGGGAAACGGCTTCGATAGCCTCCTCCCGAGGTGGATCATCCATTCCCACCAGTCCTACATAGACCAGGTTTCCTCTCAAGTCCACTTCTTCCAGTTTCGAGGTCTCAGGGGGCAGCTCTGCGTAAGCCAGGGCGATAACACGCATGGCTTCCCCAGCCATAGCCTCATTCGCCTCTTGAATATGCCGGGCATCGGCCTCGAGCAAAGGCAGCACTTGGCCGTCACTCAAGAAATGTTTGCTGAACGAGAGGATTTTCTCCGGGGCTCCCTTCACATAGGCCACCCGCCCGCCATCCTGTGGATGCAAGGTAGCCATATATCGCTTCTCGCTCTGGAACGGTATCTCGTCCAGGCGCGGGAATGCCTTTTCCAGGTTCTCCTTGTCCATGCCCGCCTTGGCGGCAGCCACGACCAGCGCGCCCTCCGTAGGATCTCCCAGAATACTGCAACATTCATCACCGGTGGAAAGCAGTGCGTCATTACAGAGGACGCCTATTCTCAACAGCAGCGTTAGCGATGGGTCAGATTCGGAGCTGAGGAACTGTCCATCACGGCGGAATTCTCCCTTTGGTTCATAACCCTCACCCGAAAGCCCGATAGTTTCTCCACCAATGACAATCCTCCCAACAGTCATCTCATTTCTGGTCAGGGTTCCTGTCTTGTCAGTGCAGATAACGGTCGCTGCGCCCAGGGTCTCTACGGCCACGAGTTTGCGGATAATGGCATTGCGGCGGGCCATCGTCCGCATCCCCAGGGCTAAGACAACCGTGACCACTGCCGGAAGTCCCTCGGGAATGGCGGAAACGGCGGCAGCCACGGCTATAAGGAATATATCCAGCCAGGTAAGCCCTTTGAGTAGCCCCACTATGACCAGGAGAGTACAAATAGTGAGGAAGAGCACGACCAGATACTTGCTTAGTTTGCTGATGCTTTTTTGTAGGGGGGTCTTCTCTGGCTTCACCTCCTGGATGGCTTGGGCAATCCTGCCCATCTCAGTGGACATACCCGTGGCTACAGTAGCAGCGGTGGCCCTGCCATAGCTAACAATGGTGCCCATGTGCACCATGTTCTTCCTTTCTGCCAGAGTGACCGCAACATCCTCCCTCAGGACACTGGTATGCTTTTCAGTGGGCAGTGACTCCCCGGTGAGGGTAGCCTCGCTTACCTTAAGGTTGCTGGCCTCGATGATTCGAGCATCGGCGGGAACCATATCTCCAGCTTCCAGGATTATCATGTCTCCTGGGGCGATCTCCCCAGCAGAGACAACGCGAATTGCGCCATCCCGTCTCACCTTGGCCTTGGGCGCCGCCAGTTGAAGCAGGGCCTCCATGGCCTGTTCCGCTCTGGTCTCCTGCATATAGCCGATAATTGCATTTAGCAGGAGCACTCCCATAATGACGCCAGCATCTATATAGTGCTCCACCACCAGGGAGATGACGGCCGCTACTAAGAGCACATAGATGAGAGGACTGAGGAATTGTTTTAGAAAGGCTACGATTCGCGGAGTCTTCTTCTGTTTCTGCAGCTCGTTAGGGCCATATTCCAGCAGGCGGTCCTTGGCCTCCTCTTCCGTTAGACCCGCGCGTCTGGAACCCAACTCTTGGAGGGTTTCATCAACGTTGAGTTGAAACCAGGGCCTTTTCATGTTCAAAAATCCCGCTCCCCACGTATGGAGTGTTTAGCAAATGCTGAGGGCACCCGGGTGAATTGTAGCATAGGGAAGCCCAGCTACACAAAGGCAATTTCGATATTATTGACATTTTTACAGTGATGAGCCTATGCCTTAATCCATGAATTCAGATTTAAAAAGCACATTTGCCGGGTTTTATTGTCACGAAAATGGTATCTGAACCGTTCGCCCTGAGCTATTGATTCACCCTCACCTAGCCTCTCCCATCAAGGGAGAGGTATCCGCAATCCCCACTCCCCTGGAGTGGTAGAGCGGTAGGGTGGGTGAAGTGATAACGCAACCCACCAATCCCTCTAAGGCGGTAGGATTCTAAGCAACAGCCCAAATAATTGACAGGCGGTCAGCAGCGTCTATAATGGGCAACCAGCGACAATCAGGTAGCCTGCATAAAATTGCGTCAGTCGCAGTTCAAGAGGGAGGAGAATATGAACGAGAAAACGGGTTTGAAATCAATCATTCCAGGCAAGAAAGCAATCGGTCTCATGGTTTTGCGGGGGTTTGGCCTTTTCTTGACCATTTCGGGCATGGTTGGCATGACACTCATCCTGGGACCACTGAACCACATAATACAAGATTTGACATTTACGCTCGTCTTCGATAGCAAGCTTTACGCCTTCCTTCTGTGCATGCTGCTTGCCGTCATAGGAGGAGCCATAGACTTTCTTACCAACGCAGGCCTCAAAGCCCTCGAGAAATAACGACGGCTAGATCATCGCACCAAACAAGGAACCCTTCGACAAGAAAGGGCTGGAGAGCCTTCCGGGAGAGGCAAAATCTCGAACAAGCTTGTTCTCCTCTGATTCTCAACAGTATTGGAGGTGAGGGATGAAGCGGAACTTACTCCTTTTGCTAGCTGTCCTGGCTCTCGCCAGTTGCACTAACGCTACGCCAGCAGCAACACCGACACCTGCGCCAGGGGCACCCGATTACGAGATCGTAGCGCT
>DAOUTY010000228.1 GCA_030668425.1 Chloroflexota bacterium | reverse complement strand
GCGACTCGGAAGGCTCTGACGAGCGCCGTGCGATTCTGGAGTCGCGATATGGTGGCGAATTTCCTGTGGTTGCTATCTCGGCCAAGGCGAGCATTGGTCTGGATGATATAAAGCAGGCTATATACAAGACGCTGGACATCATTCGAGCCTATACTAAGTCACCTGGTAAGAATCCTGATTTCGAGGATCCGATAATACTCAAGAAAGGTAGTACAGTCGAAGATGCAGCCGAGTCAGTCCATAAAGACTTTCGAAACAGGTTAAAGTATGCTCAGATTTGGGGCTCGGGGAAGTTCGACGGGCAGAGAGTCAAGAGGGAACACGTCCTTGAGGATGGCGACATAGTAGAACTGCATACTTAGGCTGTTCTGGTTTCAATTCGCCGTCTGCTGACAGTGGGGTCTTGCCACTCAGGGGATTGGCGTAAAGTTTAAGATTGGAATAAGATATAGGTGAAAGCAAAACGCGGGATTTGATGGAATGAATTCTGACGACGAAAGAATTGAATACGCGATCAATTATACCGAGGTTCTGCGTTCTCCCAAGCAGACATTGGCCACCTTTGGTACCACCAACATCTACTACTATCTGGTTACTGAACCTTCCTATAGTGATCTTGTGAAGGGTGATGATGAGACTGTGGTAAGGGAAGGGAGGGTGCTCGCAGAGAGGCCCAGGGTTGTAACACCATCATATCTGGTGAACGTAGAAGGGTTCAGTGAACATGCCAAGAGGTATCTGGAAATGATAATCCAGGAGCACGGGGCCCATACGCCCGGCCTTTACTACGGCTATAGGAATGAACCCAAGGAAACAAATATCGTATCATCTGACATGCGTTCGGTTGTGTGCAGGCTTGAAGAGGAGATAGATAAAGAGGGGAATCCACTTACTACAATCATAAAGGGTGTGGACGAACTGTGGGATGTCTCGTTGTTGAAGTTTATCTCCGACATGACCAGGCATTCTTTAGGGAGCAATGTATTTGAATTGGGCAGGAGAGGTCTTCTCGATATCGACCGTAGTGGGATTCCGCTGGATGCCAGGAGGTCGATTGAGCATCTTTTTGGCCTGGTCAAGAAAGGTGAGCTCGAGCCCTCGGCGCTAAAGATGGAGTTGGATAGATGGAGTTTGTTTGAGGAGTATGAAGACAGATTCCTCGGGCTTTTCGGAAAATGAGGTGCATCAGTGTAGCACGGATTCGATGGTATTTACCGTGACTATCTCCAGGCTATCCACTACCCTGTCGGCTTCCTTTAACCTTTCAGCTGGGTGAGTGTTGGTCACAGCGATACACTTCATCCCGGCGTTTTTAGCAGCCCTGACACCAGCAATCGCATCTTCTATTACCACGCAACTACTCGGAGCAACTCCGAGCCTCTCGGCAGCAAGCAGGAAACCTTCGGGATCAGGTTTTCCCCGCAATACATCTCTGTCGGCTACGGTGGTGTCGAAAAGGCCGGTTATCTCCAGGGAATGGGTGATTAGCTCGATATTCTCTACCGGCGTTGATGATACCAGAGCCATCTTCCACTCGGCTGACCTTAGCGAGAGCAGTAGGTTTAGCACTCCTGGAAACGGCTTGATGCTTTGCGTCGCAATCCTGCGGAAAAGCTCCTCTTTCCTCTGAGCGAGGCTATCGATTTCCTGAGGTGAGATATCCTTGCTGAATTTCTCAGCGATGATTTCAGGGTTTCTCTTGCCAAAGGTGTCCCTGAAGTCGTCTTCGGTAAAAGCTATCCCTCTGTCTTGTGCTACTTTTTGCCAGGCAAGAAAATGGAATGGTGCGGTATCGGCAATAACGCCGTCCATATCCCAGAGAACTGCTTTCGATGCCATCTCAATTAGCTGACCATATAAGGGGTTATTCAGAGTCTTTGGGAGCCGATGTGCTTGGCTCCTCCTTGGACGTTTGCAGCTTTCGGAGCACAGTGTAGAAGTTGATTGCCCAACCGACACCAAAGACGTGTTCGGTGAAGATGCGGTGGTCTCCCGGGTTCCAGAAACGCTCGCGGAGTCGTTGTCCGGTTGGCAGGCGGAAGTCGTATGGGACAAAGTTAGCGACTTTACCGTGCCACTCACGTTCCCCGGGTGGCTTTCTTAGCTCCTGGTAGAGGGCAGCGACAATGAGTGCGGTGGCAGCGATCTTTAGAAAATTGCCCGGTGTTCTTGTGCTGTTGCTCATTTGGCACCTCCACATAAGGTGAGTGGTTAATTCCGTCCAATCACTAGGGATGGAAAATGCTCGTTCCGTTTGAGTATATCGGCGAGGTGCTGATTATCGTAGTTCGATTATGTTTTGCTGCTAATGAATTGTCAAGCATTTCTGGATAGCTATAGCAGTCATCATATGTACCCATATTCTGTTCTGTACGGAAGATTAATGGTATAATGACCGCCGAGCGCTTTTTTCTCCGAAGGCGGAGGGGCGGATTCCGATCACCAGGGAGGGTGACAGATGGCTGATGAGCAGAAGGATATATGTGGCAATTGCCAGAACTTCAAGCCTAAGCCGGACGAGAAGTTCTCTAATTGCACTGAGGCCAAACATGCAGGACTCAAATATGGTATGCAGGTAAGAGCGGATTCACGAGCGTGCGAGGCGTTTATGCCAAAATAGGGTAGGGGTTACTACCAGGGTTTTCAGAGGTTGGTATAAGAGTCTGTCGTTCCGGGTGTCTTGGGAAGGGCTTGCCAGTGCCCTCTAGCTATTTGTTTTGGGTCACGAAGAAGGGAGAAGACAGTGATTTTGATTTTGGGTGGTACAAACCTTTGCCCTCGGTCCTGTGAATACTTCCATACCGAGAGCAGTGATCGCCTTATCGAACATTGCCACTTGCCCGATGGAGAGTGGGTATTGAAGGTGAGAGATGGGGAGCTAATAGAGTGCCCCTTGGGCAAATGGAACCTCAAAATCGAAATGGGGTGTGCTCCACCTACTGACTGATTGGATTCCTT
>DAOUTY010000145.1 GCA_030668425.1 Chloroflexota bacterium | reverse complement strand
TGAGAGAATGCCGGGTGTATTGTGAGGTTGTTCCCCACGATGCTCCGTGGGAAAGCGTTGCTCCTTTAAAGCCCAAGGGTTTCATACTCTCCGGAGGGCCTAACAGTGTCTATGAGACGGGAGCACCGCAAGCGCCAACATATGTTTACGAAAGCCATCTCCCGGTGCTGGGTATCTGCTACGGTATGCAACTCCTAGCTCACCAGCTCGGTGGGAAAGTAGCTCCAGGCGTCAAACGTGAGTATGGACTCGCCGTACTTTATCAGAGCTCGGTAGACACACCCCTGTTCGTTAATCTTCCCGCTGAGATGCCCGTCTGGATGAGCCACGGTGACCGGATCGAAGAGATGCCCCCGGGATTTATATCATTAGCTTACACTGACAATTCCCCTGTTGCCGCTATGGGCAATGATCAGGGAGTCATCGGCTTGCAGTTTCATCCAGAGGTGGTTCATACGCCACAGGGTAAGAATATTCTGCAAAACTTTCTTTATGAGATATGTGGCTGCATCGGCAGTTGGACTACCGGCAGTTTTGTTACCGAGAGCGTGGAGCGGATTAAGGACCAGGTGGGCGATGGTAGAGTTATCTGCGCTCTATCTGGAGGGGTGGACTCAGCCGTGGTGGCTACGCTGATTTACCGCGCCATCGGTGACCAGTTGACCTGTATTTTTGTGGATACCGGCATGCTGCGCCGGGAGGAGGGGGAGCGGATAGACAATACATTTAAAAAGAATATGAAGATGAATTTTATCCATGTGAATGCCGCCGATAGATTCCTGGAGAAATTAAGCGGCGTGATTGATCCTGAAGAGAAGCGCCACATCATCGGTGAGGAGTTCGTTAAGGTTTTCGAGGAGGAAGCTGCCAGGATCGGCCGGGTTGATTTCCTGGCTCAGGGCACTCTGTACCCAGACGTTGTAGAGAGCGCTCTTACCGGCAGCCGGGCAGTGGCGACCATAAAGACCCATCACAACGTGGGAGGCCTGCCCAGCGTTATGAATCTTTCCCTGGTGGAGCCCTTGCGCTATTTGTTCAAGGATGAGGTGCGGGAGGTGGGGCTGGCGTTGGGGTTGCCTGAGGAGATGGTCTACCGTCAGCCTTTTCCCGGACCCGGGCTGGCTATTCGCATCGTCGGCGAGATAACCAAAGAGAGGCTGGAGATAGTCCGCGCTGTCGACTGGATCGTGATGAACGAGATCAAGAACGCTGACCTGTATCGTCAGTTATGGCAGAGCTTCGCTGTGCTCACTCCGGTGAGGAGCGTGGGTGTGATGGGAGACTCCAGGACCTATGGCTATATGGCAGCGGTGCGTGCGGTGACCTCAGAGGATGCTATGACTGCCGATTGGGCGCGTCTCCCCTATGACCTACTGGCACGGATCTCTAACCGTATCGTCAATGAGGTGCCTGAAGTAAACCGGGTAGTCTACGACATTTCCTCAAAGCCCCCCTCGACCATAGAATGGGAGTAGTCCGCCCAACAGGGGAGCTAGTTCACGTGATTCACTTGTGTATGCTGTGGGTCTGTGAGGTAATTCACGAGAATGGTGAGACGCAATTGGGGAGGGATTGATTGCTTAGGGTAATGGTTGTTGGCGGGGGCGCCAGGGAACACACCCTGGTCTGGAAGCTTCTCCAGAGCAATAGGGTGGCAGAGGTTTTCGTTGCCCCGGGCAATGCGGGTACCGCTGCTATCGCCAGGAACTTAGATATATCTCCAACTGACCTGGATGCTTTATCCCAGGCAGCTAAAGATAACGAGATTGGCCTGGCAGTTATTGGTCCCGAGGCTCCTTTATCCAGGGGCATAGTCGATATCCTCCGGGATTTGGGCATACCTGCCTTTGGCCCAACCGGCGATGCTGCGCTTATTGAATCGAGCAAGGTCTTTGCCAAGAGGCTGATGCATAAGTACGGCATACCCTGTGCTAGGGACGCTATATTTTCTTCTTTTGACGAAGCAAGGGACTACGTGAAAAAGCAAGCGCTGCCTGTGATAATCAAGGCTGATGGGCTCGCGGCGGGCAAGGGGGCGATAGTTGCCCAGTCAACCGAGGAGGCTCTAAGCGCACTATCAGACATAATGGAGGCGCGGATTTTCGGTGATGCTGGCAATCAGGTTCTTGTCGAGGAGTGCCTTGTTGGACAGGAGACGAGCCTGATTGCCTTTACCGATGGCAAAACGGTTGTTCCTATGATCCCTGCCCGTGATTACAAGAGGGCGTTTGACCAGGACCTTGGCCCCAACACCGGTGGCATGGGGTGTTACAGTCCCCCAAGTTTCTCCGATCACGAGTTGACTAATATGTTGACCAAAACTATCCTGGAGCCTGTGGTGCAGGCAATGGCCCGGGAGGGGAAACTATATAAGGGGGTGCTTTATGCGGGGCTGATGCTTACCTCGGACGGCCCCAAGGTCCTGGAGTTCAACGCTCGATTTGGTGACCCCGAGACCCAGGTTCAGATCCCTCTCCTGAAGAGCGATTTGGTGGATATTATGCTGGCGGTAATCGATGGGACTTTGGACCAGACACAGGTTGAGTGGAGCGACGATGCTTGCGTTGGGGTGGTAATGGCCTCCGGTGGGTATCCCGGCAGCTACAAGACGGGACTTCCTATAACGGGTTTGGATAAGGTTGATTCAGACCTTCTGATCTTCCACGCTGGGACCGGGGCAGAAGGAGAGAAGATATGCACTGCAGGGGGTAGAGTGCTTACTGTAGTGGCTACAGGCAAATCAGTCGCTGAAGCAAGAGAGAAGGTTTATCAAAACCTTTCGCTCATTCATTTTGAAGGCTGTTATTACAGGAAGGATATCGCTGCAGAGGAGGAGTAGTTATGCCTTTAGTCGGTATAGTCATGGGGAGCAAATCGGACGCTGACGTGATGCAGCCAGCGCTGGACGTACTGGATCAACTCGGCATAGAGCACGAGGTTTCGGTGATCTCAGCTCACCGCACTCCCGACAAAGCGCGCCAGTATGGCGTAAGTGCCCGGGAGCGCGGCCTGGAGGTCATAATCGCTGGCGCCGGTGCCGCAGCACACCTGCCCGGTGTTCTCGCTAGCTGGACTACTCTCCCGGTAATCGGCGTCCCTATACCAACAAGTGATATCAAAGGACTGGATGCTCTCCTTTCCATCGTTCAGATGCCCGCAGGAGTTCCCGTGGCCTGCGTTGCCCTGGGCTCGGCCGGTGCTAAGAATGCCGCTTACCTTGCCGCCGAGATTCTGGGACTTAAGCATGATAAAATAAGGGAGGCCTACGAAAACTACCGCGGCGAGTTGAACAGAGGTTAGCGGGCGAAGATAATGGGGGTAGGTTGCCCGACGTCGGGCTACCTACCCACTAGGTCAGGAAAAGTCGCCGGAAGATTATAATTACTGGAGAACAAGTATGATTGAACGCTATTCCAGGCCGAAGATGAAGAAGGTCTGGTCAGACGAGAGTAAGTTCGACAAATGGCTTCAGGTCGAAATAGCCGTCTGTGAAGCTTGGGCTGAGCACGGCGTCGTACCCGGGGAGGCGATCCCCGAGATAAGGAAGGCATGCTGTGACTTAGCACGCATGGAGGAGGTGCTCAAGGAAACCCATCACGACGTAACAGCTTTTCTGAGGGCGGTTTCCGAGAGCATTGGCGAAGAGAGCCGCTTCATACACCTGGGGCTTACCTCATCCGACGTGATAGATACCGCACTCGCTCTCCAGTTGGTCGAGGCAGCGGATATCCTGACTGAAGATATCGCTGAGTTGACAACTGTACTTGAAAAGCAGGCTCTGGAACACAAACATACCATTATGATGGGGCGTACCCACGGTGTTCACGCCGAGCCAATCACCTTCGGGCTCAAGCTTGCCCTCTGGGTTGAGGAGATGAAGAGAAATGCGCATAGATTTGCCGAGGCAAGGAAGGCAATCGCCGTAGGCAAGATCTCGGGCGCAGTGGGCACGCATGCCACCGTACTCCCGGAGGTTGAGAAAGCCGCCTGCGCCAGATTGGGACTGGAGGCAGCACCCGTGTCGAATCAGGTCGTGCAGCGCGACCGCCACGCTCAGTTTGTTACTGCGCTGGCCATCCTGGCGAGTTCCCTGGAGAAATTTGCCACCGAGATCAGGGGGCTGCAGCGTACTGAGGTTCTGGAGGCTGAGGAACCTTTTGAAAAGGGGCAAACAGGCTCATCGGCCATGCCTCACAAGCGGAACCCCGAGCTTTGCGAGCGCGTCTGTGGTCTCGCCAGGCTCGTTCGCGGGCACGCCCTGACCGCGATGGAGAACATCGCCCTCTGGCACGAGCGCGATATCAGTCATTCCTCTAACGAGCGTATAATTCTACCTGATTCCTGCCTGGTGCTGGACTATGTTCTCAACATTTTCATCTACGTGATGAAGGGGCTTCAGGTCTACCCCGAACGGATGAAGGAGAATCTTGAGTTGACCAAGGGGCTTGTGTTCTCGCAGCGGGTGATGCTGGCATTGATTGAGAAGGGGCTCTCACGGGAGCAGGCTTATCAGATGGTGCAGCGCAACGCCATGATGGCATGGAAGGAAAGAGAGAGCTTCCTTGGCCTTCTTCAGAATGATCCGGAGGTATGTGAGCATCTTTCTAAGTCAGAGCTTGAGGGCATTTTCGACTACGGGTACTTCCTGAGACATGTTGACGACATATTCCAGCGTGTTGGGTTGGGATAGAGGCGGCGGGTAGGTTGGCAGTGTCCTCCCTCCCCCTTCGGGCTGAGCCTCAGGACGAAGCCTGAAGGGAGGGAGTTAGAGGGAAGGGGAATACACCCTCACCCTAACCCTCTCCCATCAAGGGAGAGGGAATGAAAATGTCGATGAGATATTCCAGCGAGCGGGGTTGAGTTAGAGGAGAGTCCAGAGAGGCGAAGCCTCCTTGGTGGGGAATTGGGGGTGCCCCCCCTTGTCATTGCGAGGAGCATCAGCGACGAAGCAATCTCAGGGAGGAGTGGGAGAAATCCACCCTCACCCTAACCCTCTCCCATCAAGGGAGAGGGAATGAAAATGTCGATGAGATATTCCAGCGAGCGGGGTTGAGTTAGAGGAGAGTCCAGAGAGG
>DAOUTY010000092.1 GCA_030668425.1 Chloroflexota bacterium | reverse complement strand
TTGTGCTTGCAGTGTCGCTTGTTAGTGAAGCAGCGAAAGCCCCACTGTGGACAAGAGGGGACCCAACCTGGGACAAAGTGCCGCCATAATTCGACCAGCCACTGATACCAGCTTCGAAGCTCGGATTCTGCAAGAGGTTGCCCCAGGCTCCAGCATAAAAGATACTGGTCAGCAAAGCCAAAACTATCGCGAGGATAAGAAGGCTTGCTCTTCGGGAGGATTTACACATAGAAAAGGACAGGGCCAAAAAGATGTCTCAATAATATTAGCGGCGCGGGAAAATTAGTCAAGCATTCCAAGTAACGGTAAACGATAGGTACAGTTTTCCTGTTGAACATAATAGCAATGGTGCTATAATAGATTCACTAAAGAGGAAAGGGTTGATTCTGGAATCTGTTGAGATAGCTAAAAAGGCTGTGGAGGCTGCCCTCGACAAGCAGGCTGCTGATATCCAGATGCTGGATATCAGCCAGATATCCAGCTTTGCTGACTACTTCGTCGTCTGTACCGCCGACAGCGAGCGCCAGATCCACGCTATCTGCGATGCGATCGATGATGCACTGAGTAAGGAAGGCAGTAAGCTCTACCGCAGGGAAGGCAAGGAGGACTCAGGATGGGTGCTCCTCGATTTCGGTCATGTTATCGTGCATGTCTTCTCCACACCACAACGAGAGTATTACAGTATCGAAGACCTGTGGAGCGAAGCGACCCCTGTGGTCAGGATTCTATGATCCATCGCTCGCCATGACGCTCGTAGCTTAGCACCTCTTCGGGCGAGAAGAAAAGGCTGATCTCTTGCTCAGAGTTCTCCACTGAGTCCGACCCGTGTACCACATTGCGTCTCATCCCAAGGGCTAGGTCACCCCTAATTGTACCCGGGGCTGCCTGAGCAGGGTCTGTTTCTCCCATTACCTTGCGTACGATCTCCACCGCCTTCGGGCCCTCAAAAACAGCAGCAACAAGCGGGCTGGAGGTGATGAACTGCACCAGCCCCTCGAAGAAGGGCTTGCCCCGATGGATACTATAGTGACGCTCCGCCATCTCTCTGTCCATCTGGAGCATCTTCAGAGCAACAAGCTTGAGCCCAGTTCCCTCAAGGCGAGAGATAATGTCGCCCGACAGCCCTCGTTGCACAGCATCAGGTTTGACCAATACCAGGGTTCTTTCCATTTTTTCACCTTCCCAACGTTGAATACATCAAATGCTTCAGGAATCCAGCCACAGCAGCACTTGATCGACTACCTCACTGCGGTTAGCCTTTGTTACCCGGATTATCTCTACTTCCGCCCGTCGCTTTATTCCATCGGCCCAAGGGTGAGGGGCTAACATAATCGTGCCGAGCACCCTTTTGTCGCTCTCCAGTGCCTCAGTTACGGCATCCCTGAAGTAAGTAGAAAACAACTCCATCTTCCCGATCTCATCGATGACCACGATATCGCAGCTGCGTATCGCTTCCCTGACGGCCGGAATCGCTACTGTATCCATGCTACTGGTATCGACACCATATTTGCCGACACGATGACGGCTAATTACACCAATATGGGACAAGGTAGCGTTCTTTCCATCAAGGGTAACAATCTGGAAGCCCTGTCGAATCCCCTGGCTACGGATCTCCTCGGTGTAGAAGCCTCCCGCGCTCTTCCCAACCTTAGCGAGCACTTCCTTAATAATGGTAGTCTTACCGCTACCGGGTTCTCCACTCAGAAGATAAGCCTTTTTCATCCCCATCAACTTTACATAACATTATCACAATCCTGCCAGCAGGAACGGTCAAGTTGGCTTTGCAAATCGACCGCGCCGGCTTCCTTTTGCACCGCAATCACAGTAGCGAAACTCTCTTTCTCTATCGCACCTTGTGGCTAATTGTAATCGCCGGCCTTCTCAGATAGAGGGGTTGTAGGGTAGGGGAGTGGTCGAAATCGCCCTCTCTGAGCCTCCTCCAGCCAAGCTCTGCAAGATATCCCGCCCGCCGCAGCTCACCCCCACCATCGAATATCAAAGCCTTTCTCCCCAGACTTTCGCGGAGTTGCAACACTACTTCACGGGGAATCTTACCGCAGAGGATCGTTCGACCTTTGATCTGGGGAAGCAGGCCTTCCACGGTAGTGATATGCTCCTCAAGTAGACAGCACCATTTACCCCTCTTAACCTGAAATAGGGCAGTGGCGATCTCACCACGTCCGGCATTCTGTATCGGGCATATGGGTAGCGCAGTGGCTGCATAGGGGTAAGCCTCCACCTCCAGGGTACCTATGCCCACCATGGGTACACTCAAGGCCAAGGCAAGCCCTTTGGCCACACTCATGCCCACTCGCAGCCCATTGAAGCTGCCGGGGCCTTTGGCCACTATAAGGCCATCTATATCCTTGAGATTCAACTTCGCCTGCTTGAGAAGATGGATAAGGTTGGGCATTAGCTCGGCGGTATGGTTATGTCCCGCACGCCAGGTCAACTCGGCAACCACCTCACCCTCAGACGAGAGTGCGATGCTGGCAGTATCCGTTGAGGTATCAATGGCAAGTTCCATATGTTACTTCCTGGCAACACTACGAGTAAGCTTTAGCTGTGAGAGCATTTCCTCATATCTCGGTCCCTCAGGGTAAAAAGCAAGCTTGCGTTTTGCAGGTGCGATATGTTGCATTTTGATCAGCAGGTGCTCACCAGGGAGCATGCCCAACCCTTTCTCCGCCCATTCCACTATACACACGCCGCCGCCATAGAGATAGTCATCGAGTCCAAGATATGCCACCTCTTCGATCCTATCGAGGCGATAGAAGTCGATATGATATAAAGGGAGTCTACCCTGATACTCTCTAAGCAGCACAAAGCTAGGACTTATGACATACCCATCGATGCCCAGCCCGTGGGCAATGCCCTGGGCGAGGCATGTTTTCCCCACTCCCAGACCCCCCTCCAAAAGGATCACATCGCCCGCCTTCGCCAACCATCCCAGTTCTGCCCCAACCTTGCGGGTTTGTTTCGCGCTGTTACTAATTATCTTCATAGAGGCCACAATTGAAAACACCCCAACTAGGCACGCCTAAAGATTTTAACACAGATGCCTGCAAAGATTTGCGGCATTGACGGATGGGCTAAGAATGGCACATAATTCTCTCACCGAGCCGTGCCATGTTCAGATAAGCTAAGGAGGAAAGGATGCGCAGGCTTCTAAGGGTCAATCTTTCCAGCAGCGTAATAACTAAAGAGGATATCCCCCGGAAGGTGGCTGAAGCCTACGTAGGAGGACGTGGCTTCTGCGCCAAATACCTGTACGACGAGGTTCGACCGGGTATCGATCCGCTGGGCCCGGAGAACAAGCTGTTACTCGTTACCGGGCCGCTGGCGGGAACCAGCGCACAGGCGTTCTCCAAATGGATCGCTGCCGCTAAGAGTCCACTTACCGACACCTTCAGTCGTAGTAGCGGGGGAGGGGATTTTGGGGCCTGGCTTAAGTGGGCGGGCTTTGAGTTGATAATCATTGAGGGCAGGGCGGCGCAACCTGTCTACATCTACATCACAGACGGCAAGTACGAAATCCGCGACGCTGCCTATATCTGGGGAAAGACCACCAGCGAAACCCAGAGACTACTGAAGAAAGAACATGGGACCAAGGCTCGCGTGGTCTGTGTGGGGCCTGCAGCAGAGAAACTGGTCCGCTACGCTCCAATCATCAGCGGTCGTCGCGCTGCCGGACGGGGTGGCATGGGAACCGTAATGGCCTCCAAGAACCTCAAGGCCATTGTGATAGAGTCCGATCGAAACGAAAGCTTAGCGGATCCTGTGGAGTTCAGCAAGCTGGTGCGACAACAGGTGAAGGCCATGAAAGCGGGGCTGGGCTACGGCGTATTTAAGGATTACGGGACTGTGCAGGGCCTAGACTACTTCTATCCGGTTTTCGGATCCATTCCAATGAAGAACTACCGTTTCGCAGAGCTGGAAGGTTGGGCTGAGAAGATAGGAATGTGGCCGTACTCCCAGATAACTGAGAAGCACACCGGTTGCTATAGCTGCGCTCTTAAATGCGGAAAGGTCAGGAAGATATCCAGCGGCCTGTACGCAGGGGTCAGCACCGAGGGGCCGCAGTTTGAAGCCGCCTGGGTTTTCAGCGGACCCACCGGATGCACAGACCTTGACGCGACACTGATCGCCAACCACCTGTGCTGTGAGCTTGGTCTGGACGTAATAAGCACGGGCAATAGCATCGGCTTCGCTTATGAGCTATTCGAAAAGGGCATCCTGACAACTAAGGATACAGATGGCCTGGTTCTCAACTACGGAGACCCTGAGCCCATGCTCAAACTCGTGGAGAAGATCGCCCGCCGTGAGGGGATAGGCGACATCCTTGCTGAGGGGGTGAAAAGAGCGGCTAGCCACATCGGCAGGGGAGCCGAGCAGTATGCCATGCATGTCAAGGGTCTGGAAATGCCTGGTTATGACCCGCGCGCTCGGAAAGCCATGGGGATGAACTGGGCATTGAGTAACATGGGGGCAAACCACAACTACGGTTGGCCTCAGCAGGAAATCGGCGACCCAAAGCCGCGGCTCCTGGACCCTGTCGCTGACGAAGGCCAGGGGGACGTCATCAAATACAACCATGATTCCACGGCTGCTCTCGAATTTGGTATCGCCTGTATATTCCCCAGCCACCATTTGCAGTTCTACGGCTTGGAACTCATGGGGAAGATGCTGGCAGCAGCATTGGGTGTGCCCAAGTTAGGCAGTGAAGATTATCTGATGTACGTAGGAGAGAAGATATACAATCTGGAGCGGTGTTTTAACATCCGAGAAGGATTTTCGAGGAAGGACGACACACTTCCCAAGAGAATGTTCACCGAGCCCCTGCGAGGGGGAGTCCGCGATGGCGAGATGATAAGGAAGCCGGATACCATAATCGACGAGTACTATGATGCCAGGGGATGGGATCGTAACGGCATTCCTACCAAGGAAACGCTGGGCAGATTGGGTCTTGAGGAAATAGAGGGAGATATTGCCGGATTTCGGCGATAAAGCCAGCTCCGCAGCCTCCTAGAAGCCTGTCTGAAAGCTATGGGTAGGGTGGAGCATCCGCTCCAACCACGCCTAGAGCAGATGCTCTAAGCTACCCTCATTTTACAGAATTTCCGGTCACACTACGGATTACTCAAAGAGGGGATAAGATGAGAGAAGCGATACTGGAAGGTAAGCGTAAATTCGTGGTAAGAGACGTGCCGGAGCCCGTCCTGGATGAAGATGAAGTCTTGATAAAGGTGCGGTATTGCGGAATATGTGGCTCAGACCTGATTACCTATGTTGAAGGGGTCCCTGCCAGGTATGGTCATGAATATGCTGGAGAGATAGTTGAAGTGGGAAAGGGCGTGAAAGGGTGGAAGACAGGGGATCGGGTTGCGGCCGAGTGCATCGGCTCATGTGGAGAATGCTACTGGTGCATACGCGGCGAAATGGGACTCTGCGAGAACTTCGATCTAGCATGGTCGCAAAGCACGGGAGGCTTCGCCACATATACCAAAGTCAAATGCAATCGGCTTCACCAACTTCCCTCTCAGGTAAGCTATGAGCAGGCAGCCCTGGCTGAGCCGACGGCTGTTGCACTGCACGCTGTCAGGTTATCCGGGATGGGGCTAGGAGACGTGGTTGCAGTGCTCGGCCTAGGCCCCATCGGGCAGCTCGTGGTGCGGTTGGTGAAGATCGCAGGAGCTAGAGCGATATATGCTGCCGAGGTAAGTCAATCCAGGATCGAGCTGGCCAGGGATATTGTGGACGAGGTTATCGATGCGAACGTAGGCGACGCCGCTGCCAGGATCCATGAGCTTACAGGAGGCAGGGGGCCGGATGTGGTATTCGAGTGTGCAGGAGCCGTCTCAACGACACAGCAAGCAATAGCTATGGCGAGAAAGGGTGGGACAGTTCTTCTTGTTGGAGTAGGCATACACCCGGTTGAGATGCTAGCTGGCAGCGTCGCACTGAGGGAGCTTACTATCAAAGGGTCAATGGTTTTCGGTGCTGGCGAGTACGCCACCGCACTCAATCTAATCGCGGACAGGAAGATCGACGTGGCTTCCTTGATAACGTCCGTGATGCCCCTGGATGACATTAACGAAGCTTTCGAAAAGGCCGTGAGTGGAGAAGGGGGAAAGATACTGATAAAACCCTGAATACGCGGATAGGAAATGGTTCCAGCTAGCCTCAGCGTCTGAAATGGTCCCACCCATGCACTGTCCAGTCAAACACCTTGCCTCGTTCATCGCGGAGCGTTACCTGTCCCGGCTCGTCACTCACGATCTCACCTATCACCGTCACCGGGCCCGGCATAAGCCCCTTGATACGATCAATAACATCGCCCTTAGCCGTAAACAGGAGCTCGTAGTCTTCACCCCCTGAAATCGCGAGCCCTAACGATTCCTCCTTGAAAGCCTCCCTCACCGAGGGATGTATAGGCAAACTATGTACCCAAACCTCGGCCCCTACATGGCTCGCCTTGCAGATATGTGTCAAATCAGCTACCAAGCCATCGCTGAGGTCTATAGCTGCTCTCACCCCATTCTTCACAAGAATCTGCCCCTCGGCAACCCTGGGGCATGGGCGAAAGTGAGCCTCCCTGAGAAAAGAGCTTATCTCTGCATCCAACTGGAGTCCCGATTTCAGCATCTTGAGGCCAGCCGCAGCCTGCCCCAGATAACCAGTCACCACAATCTGATCGCCGGGCAAAGCCGCTGAGCGAGTGAGTATATCTTCCGATGATTCTCCAATCACACTGAGGTTTATGATAACCACTGGAGCGCTGCTTACATTGCCACCGCAAACGTCAACGTCAAACGTTGTGGCTATCTCCATCAGCCCCCGATATAGTTCGGCAACGCTATCCACTTCGGTCTCCATCGGCAGCCCCAATGAGACCAAAGCATAGCCGGGCTTCCCTCCCATAGCGGCGATATCGCTGAGGTTTATCGCAAGTGCCTTCCAGCCCAAGTCACGCCAGGTAGCGGTGTCAAGGGTAAAGTGAACGTCCTGGATCAGGATATCGGTAGTCCCGATTTGGACAGCGCCCTCGGCCCGCCAAACTGAGGCATCATCGCCAATCCCCAGGA
>DAOUTY010000194.1 GCA_030668425.1 Chloroflexota bacterium | reverse complement strand
TGAGGACGATAGGGAGAGCCTCCTTCTGGTCAAGACCAGGGCTGAGCTTTTCCCTGAGGTCGTTGATGCGGTTAAGAGCGTTCACAGCTATGATGTGCCTGAGATAATCGCTTTGCCCATTGTGGAGGGTAGTCAGGACTATCTGAAGTGGATAGGTGAGGAGACTGAGACTGGATGAGAAGAGAAATAACGGTTAGGGTAGGCGAGTTCGAGGTACAGGCCTGGTTCAATGAGACGGATACCGCGACGAAGGTCTTTGATGTTCTTCCCATTACTGCTAACGTAAATGTTTGGGGAGATGAGATATACTTTACTATCCCCGTGGAGACAGGGTTGGAAGATGCCAGGGAAATAGTAAACATTGGCGATATCGCCTATTGGCCACAGGGAAACGCATTGTGCGTATTCTTGGGGAGGACTCCCATAAGTGAAGCGGATGAAATTCGGCCTATCAGTCCGGTTAACGTAATTGGGGGAATCGAAGGCGATGGCGGATTGTTTCAAAAGTTGCTTGGTGAACTCAAGCGAGGTAGAGACATTACCATAATCAGGTAGCTGTGAGGCACTGGAGTAAGCCCTCGCTGGTTCGGAGGTGAAATGGAGCGACGACAGGAAGCAGGTGGTTTTGAAAGACCGGGTATCTTCCGCCCTCCGAGTGAAAGGAGGAGCTATTTTCTCCCTCTGACAAGCGGCTGTTCCAATAACACCTGCACCTTTTGTGGCTTCTATGGCACCAGACTCAGGATGAGAGACGTTAATGATATCAAAAGGGAAATCGATGCTTTGGCTCTGTATGTGAGGAACGGTGTTCGAGTTCCTGAGATAGAAAATATTGTGTACGCTGTGGCTCAGGGCTGGGATGGCAGGAGGGTGTTTCTGCAAGACGGCGATGCCCTGGTGTACCCATTTCCGAAGCTGGTAGACGTACTCGTATACTTGAATGAGAAGTTTCCTAATCTGGAAAGAATTGGCAGCTATGCTACTCCTCAGGATATTTTGAGAAGGACGGTGAACGAACTGGGGGAGTTGAGACAGCTCAAACTGGGCATCCTCTACGTGGGGCTCGAAAGTGGCGACGATGAAGTGCTCGTGAAGGTCGGCAAAGGGGTAAACCGTGAACAGTTGGTTGAGGCAGGCAGGAAGGCGAAGGAAGCTGGGATCACCCTTTCGCTGACAGTAATTCTGGGCCTTGGTGGAGTCGAGGGAAGCAAGAAGCATGTGCTGGGGACGGCGAGCGTTCTCAGCGAGATCGATCCGGAGTACGCCGGGGCCTTGACCTTGACCCTGGTGCCTGGCACTCCTCTGTATCAAGAATGGAAACAGGGCAATTTCTCTCTCATTTCCCCCTTTGAGTTCCTTGAGGAGCTCAAAGCAATCATAGGGAATTCCAGTTTTACTGATTGTTTCTTCAGTTCGATGCACGCCTCGAATTACCTTTCAGTTCGGGGCAGATTGCCCCAGGACAAGGAAAGACTCATAGGGGAATTGGAGAGTGTTTTGACAGAAAGGGACCCTGCTACGCTTCGTCCTGAGTTTCTCAGGGGGTTGTAGTTCCGGGTCAGCGCAGATTCTCGGTGAAGGTCGAGAGTTTGAGGTCTGGTCATGAGGGATTTAATTGAGCGAGCGGTGAGTGATTTGAGGAATAGCAGGTATGCTGTGGTACTAACAGGCGCTGGCATGTCGACTGAGTCTGGAATACGGGACTTCAGGGGGCCGAAGGGAATCTGGACTACAGACAAAGCGGCGGAAGCTAAGGCTTACGAAAGATACGAGCTTTTTCTGAGGGACCCCGCGTCGTACTGGGAGGAGATGCTAGGAAAGAAAGGCACGCATGGAGCATTCTACAATGAGTTGAGGAAAGCAAAACCGAATGCTGGGCATCGTGCTTTGTCAGAGCTTGAGGAGTTAGGCGTGATGAAATGCGTGATCACGCAGAATATCGATGGTCTGCATCCGAAGGCTGGAAGCAGAAACGTAATAGAGTACCACGGCAGCATTCGCAAACTGAGATGCCCCTCGTGTGGTTCGAGATGCGGGTTCGAAGAGGTTTCTTTGGAAAGACTGCCGCCTTCTTGTAACTGTGGTGGCGTGCTGAAATATGACGTAGTGCATTTCGGGGAGCCCATACCCCTCGATGTTATGGAGAAGGCTGAGAAGGAGGCAATGGAGTGTGACCTGATGCTCATATGTGGGACGTCGGCTGTTGTTTATCCTTTTGCCAACCTGCCGATGGTGGCAAAGCTGGGCCGCAAGTCAAGTACAACTATAATAGAGGTAAACGCAGAGCCGACTCCACTTACTAACGAGGGCATATCGGATTACCTGATTCAGGGGAAAACAGGGGAGATACTACCTGAAATAGCGGAAGAGGTGCGGAAGAGTAGACCAGAACGTGATTGAGGTAGCCAAATAACGAACGCGATGAGATATCTCTTCGGAAGACTGGGACTAGTCATTTTGTGACGCTGGTACAATTTCCTGCTCTGGTGGCGTTGTCTTTGCAGGTTTCGTTGGCTTGGGTTTCAGGGTCCTCAGCCATCCTGCCCAAACCAGCAGAACAAAGATCATATTGAATATATAGAAATAGTCGTGAACATTGACGCCCGTTTGCCATTCTAAATAGATACTCCATGTTATTCTGAAGAAGTTGAATCCCAGAAGTATAGCGAGTCCTATTAGAATACCGGCTAGTCGTTGCTTAGGACTTACCCTTGATTCAGCCAGTACCAGGGCCATATAGGCCCAGAGGAGCAGACCCCCTAGACAGGCGGCATCGACACGGAAGACGAGGAAGGGATCTTGTAATGTGATGATGGAGCCTGAGACAGATTCGCTCACTCCTACAGCGCCCAGTATCCCTCCTACGAGTCTTGTTGTGAGATTGCACATTGTGTTGTGGACAGAGGGCCAAAGGGAGAGGATGGCAGCCTCTATCAGGATGAGTAATAGAAAGATAATTGCAAAGCGCACCAGGAAAACCACGAAGGACTGCTTGACCCTTCGTGAGGCGATGACGTAGCCAGCTGCGCCGAATGCTACTGCCATAATGACAGTAACCACCAGCCAACTATAGGGCAGGCTGGAAATGTCGAATACGTCAGGCATCGATGATTAACCTCTTTGCTCTGATAACGCCTGCTTACGTGAGAGTCTGAAACAAGCCCAGTTTAGCGCTTTCTACAGAGCATCGCAAATTCCAGAAGAGAGCAGGGTAAACGAAAGGTGGACAGAGATGTCCACCCTACGAGACGCTGAATATTAATCCCTCTTAATTCTGGATAATAATCCTTCTGCGGATGAAATAGCCCAGAATAGCCGCTCCGAAGGCTGCTGCAATCCCAATGTAGATGTTGGGGAAAACAGGTACGGCTGGGCCTACATATACCCATCGCCCCCCGATGTAGAACCATGACAATGACGTCACGTCGCCGTAGACTATGTTATTTTCGGTGTCCACCCACGTTGTAACATCCTCCCACTGCGTTCCGTTCCAGTGGAACATCTGTATATCCCCTGCCTCATGATTAACGCCACGGTAGGGCAGTGGGAGGCCCACTTCTATAGTGGATTCGTAGGTTGCTGTGGTGGTGATGTCCGTAAAAAGCCCTATCCTGCGTATTACAGGCTCTGAGTGGCCAGCAGGTGTTACACTGGATCTGGCAACATAGGTACAGCCATCTACGTTCACCTGAGTGAAATTGATGTCTGTGCCATCTGGAGTGACCGTAGTTGGCTCACCTACGGGTGTGTCTGCTGTCGTAAAGTATGCCTCCATAGACCAGTTG
>DAOUTY010000119.1 GCA_030668425.1 Chloroflexota bacterium | reverse complement strand
CCTCCGAATAGGGTTGCTGGTATAATACACCGATATGGGCTTTTGTTCCAGAGCCAGGCGCGGGATATTATACAGTTCTCCCTCCCCTAGAGGGAGGGAGAGGGAGTTGGAGCGAGACCAGGCGATATTGACTTTCGATAGCTTCGTGTCTATGCTAGAAGCGTTGTGGCCAGGAAAAGAATCGATACCCTGCTCGTAACCAGAGGGCTGGTGGATAGCAGGGAAAAGGCCAGGGTCATGGTCATGGAGGGCGCTGTTGCCGCTGATGACAGGACTATCGTCAAGCCCAACACCCTGGTCAGGGAAGATGCCGAGGTCCGCCTGCTTCAAAGCCGCCCATTCGTAGGGAGGGGCGGTATCAAGCTGGCGGGGGCACTGGACGAGTTCCGGCTGGATGTTAGCTCGCTGGTCGTGGTCGATGTTGGTGCTTCCACCGGTGGTTTTACTGATTGCCTGTTGAAGCGCGGAGCCAGCAAAGTATACGCTGTCGACGTTGGTTACGGGCAGCTTGACTACGGTCTGAGGCAGGACCCCAGGGTAGTGGTGATGGAGCGCGTCAACGCACGCTACCCTTTCACCCTGCCCGAGACGGCTGACCTGGCTACACTGGACGTGTCGTTTATCTCTCTGGAAAAGGTAGTGCCTGCGGTGGCGGATGTTGTGAGGGGAGGCGGGCGGCTGATTGCGCTGGTCAAGCCTCAGTTTGAGGCAGGGCGGCGGCAGGTTGGCAAGGGTGGTTTGATTAAGGACCCTCTTGTCCACGCGGCAGTTCTGGGGCGCTTCATCTGCTGGGCTGTTGACCGCGGCTTCGGGCTGGAGGGGTTGGTGGCATCGCCTATCTTTGGCGCTGATGGAAACCGGGAGTTTTTTGTCCTGCTGCGGAAGCCATAGGAACCTGTCTGAAAAGTATGGGTAGGAAAGAAGATGGAGTTGAAGAAAAAGGTTGGTATCCTGTTCCAGCCGAAGATAGCGACTGCTGAAGATTTAGCCCGGCAACTGGCAAAGGTCGTGGGCGATTTGGGTGTTGCAGTCTGGGTTTGCTCAGCGTGGGAGGAGGACAGAGCGAGGGAACAGGCAGGCGAAACCGAGCTCGTGATCAGTTTGGGTGGCGATGGCACCATTCTGCGTGCGGCTCGCGTCGCCAGTCCGTTATCGATTCCAATTCTGGGCGTGAATCTGGGGCGCCTTGGTTTCATGACAGAGTTGCGACCTGATGATGCCTTGAGCCGGGTTCCCGCTTTTGTTAAAGGCGAAGGATGGGGCGAGGAACGAGCCATGCTTCAGGCGGAGCTTGTCTCATCTGATATGTCCCCATTTCATGCGCTGAACGATGTGGTAGTTGGCCGCGGTGAGAGATGCCGACTGATACGCGTCAAGGCGACCGTTGATGGTGAACTTGTGACAACCTATAAATGCGATGGGCTGATTCTGGCCACGGCAACGGGCAGCACCGGCTATTCCCTTGCGGCAGGTGGGCCTATGCTCCACCCTCTTGCGCGGGAGATTTTGCTGCAGCCAATCGCGGCCCATCTCAGCCTGGGCACTGCATTGGTTTTACCTTCAGAGGCAACAGTAGAGCTTGAAGTCAGGACAACTCATCAGGCAACACTCAGTATTGACGGCCAGATTGAGGTCCCGCTGAGCGACGGTGCTGTTGTCAGAGTCAAGCGCAGCCCTCATATCACGAGGCTGATGAGGACTCAGCGCTCTACATTGTTCTACGAAACGTTAATGCAGAAGCTGGAAAAGAGAGAGTAAGCCGAGATGAAGGTGGAAAAGGCCAAGATAACTGACGGGGCCCAGATGCATAAGCTTATCAACAAGTTCGCCAATAAGGGCGAGATGCTTCCTCGCGCCCTGAGCGAGATTTACGAGTATATCAGGGACTATTTCGTGGTCAGGGATGGGGACAAGCTGGTTGCCTGTGTGGCTCTTCACGTGAGCTGGTCCGATCTGGCTGAGATTAAGTCTCTTGCGGTCGTTGAAGGCAGCCAGCAACAGGGCATCGGGACTGGTTTGGTCAATAAGTGTATTGAAGAGGCCGGGGAGTTAGGCATACCCACAATCTTCTGCCTGACCTATAAGCCGGACTTCTTCGAGAAATGCGGTTTTGCTCTCATCGACAAAGCCGAGCTCCCTCGCAAGGTTTGGGGAGAGTGCTACAGGTGTCCCAAGTTCCCCGATTGTGATGAAGTACCGCTGATTTTGTCTCTTGGCCCCCCAAGACTATTGAGTGATCAAGGTGAACCAGGAACGCACTCTGAATTCTGAGCGGATTTACCAGGGGAAAATAGTCGGCCTCAGGGTGGATACCGTTGAGCTATCCTCCGGCAGGACGACGAAGCGGGAGATCATAGAGCACGGTGCCTGCACCGCTATCGTAGCTATTGACTCTGGGGATAATGTCCTTCTGGTCCGGCAGTATCGCAAACCTGTGGAGAAAGTTCTGCTCGAGATACCAGCGGGCCTCGTAGAACAGGGAGAGGAGCCGCTTGACTGTGCCCGCAGGGAGCTTGAGGAGGAGACCGGCTTCTCTGCAGAGCGATGGGAGAAGCTGGGCTTCTTCTACACCAGCCCCGGTTTCTGTACTGAGGACATGCACCTCTATCTTGCCACCGGGCTTAGTCCGGCAAAACGCGATGCCGATTACGATGAGAATATCGAGATGGTGCGCGTGCCACTGACCGCTATACCCGAGCTTATTGCCTCAGGCGAGGTGTGCGACGCCAAGAGCATCGCCGGGCTGCTGATGGCACTGCGCAAGCTTCAGATGTGACCTATATTATGGGGTCAATCGCACCGCCGTCCGCTGAAACCGACGTTAAAACCGCGAAGGCAGTCATCTGTTCTTTGCCTATCATTGCTTCATTACTCAGGCATCGCTTGTTGGAGAGGTCAGTCAATATGCCCATGTATGCAGGGTGGGAGTAGATGGAGGGGAAGAGTAGACCAATACTGGGCTGGATTGAAGAGGCTTGTATGCGGCTGTTGAACAATGCGGGTGGGGTAATTGAAGACTGGCCCGGGCTGAAGCTGAAGTTATCCGAGGAGCGCCAGAAACGTGAATCGCTGGGTACTGATGGCGCGTTGATTGGAGAGGGAAGGGCACCGTCAATCCCTGAACTGGAAGAGGCCTGGTTTGGTCTGGAGAGGAAGGGCTACGTCAGGATTGAGTACGATAGATTGAACATCAAACTGATATTAAAGCAGGATGCTGTTCCTGAGTACGAATGGGAGGATGAACCGGTTGATGAGGGCAGCCCGAATGTGCTCAATCTTGCATGCGATATTTTGTCCTGTGTCTTTATCCTGCCAGGTGCCTTTGTAAACAGCATCTTCGGTCCGTTCCCTTTGGCTTTCGCTTTGGCCATGACCGGCTCCAGGAGGAAATGGGGCGTGCTGCGGATAGTTGGGGCTGTGTTTGGCTCGGTCCTTGCGGTGGCCTTTATCTACAACGCAGTTCGCTAACCATGATCAGCGGCGTAAACAGACCAACGGCTTAGGTCTGGAGGCATCCTTTTCGGAATCGAATCCACCTGTCGATTTGCAGAGGTGCTCTTCCTCTAAAGTGGGCTTGGCGTGTTGACAAAGATCAATCGCGGTGATATAAGGGCGGCGCGGGGGGTTCGGCTGGGGTGAGCCCATTTTAAAACGCGCGCTTTTACGTTCAGAGGAGGTTGAAATCATGGCGACAATGGACAAATTTGTAGACCTTGATGCTACCGCTCAGGCTGAGCTGGTGCGCCGGAGGGAGGTCAAGCCGATCGAACTGGTGGACGCGGCCATAGAGCGGATCGAACGCCTGAATCCCACCATCAACGCGGTGATAACACCGATGTATGAAGAGGCGCGGACAGTGGCCAACAGCGAACTGCCCGAAGGTCCCTTTACAGGTGTGCCCTTCCTGCTCAAGGACTTATTTGCTCCCTACGCTGGAGTGCGGATGGCGTTTGGCTCGGCATTCCTGCGTGACAATGTACCCGATCACGATAGTGAACTGGTGGCACGGCATAAGCGTGCTGGGCTCATTATCCTGGGCAAGACTAATGCGCCGGAGTTCGGCCTCATCCCGACCACCGAGCCCCATCTGTTCGGCCCCAGTCGTAATCCCTGGGATACGGGCCGGACGACTGGCGGCTCCAGTGGAGGCTCGGCTGCTGCTGTGGCTGCTGGAATGGTGGCCATGGCGCATGGCAACGATGGCGGCGGCTCGATCCGTATCCCGGCCTCGTGCTGCGGACTCTTCGGTCTGAAACCCACGCGGGCGCGCAATCCGGTTGGTCCTGACTACGGCGATATTCTTGGGGGGCTTACGGTTGATCATGCGCTCACCCGGTCGGTGCGTGATAGTGCGGCCCTGCTGGATGCCACATCTGGCCCTGACATAGGCGACCCGTACTGGGCGCCGCCGCCGGCAAGACCGTTCCTGAAGGAGGTGGGATCTGATACCGGGAGGCTGCGCATCGCCTTTAGCGTTGAGTCGCCCATGGGTACGGCGGTGCACGATGACTGCGTTAGAGCGGTGCGTGACGCGGCTGCCCTGTGCGCCGATCTTGGCCACGAGGTGGAGGAGGCGGCTCCGGATGTTTCTGCGGAGATGGTGGTGCAGCCATTCATGACCGTGTGGGAGGCGGGTTGTGCCATGGCTGTAGATGGCATGGCTTTGCTGACGGGCCGTAGCGCCACGCCCGACCAGTTCGAACCTCTTACCTGGGCGCTTTGTGAGAAAGGCCGGCAGCACAGCGCAGCGGACTATTTGGTCGCCGTGACGTTGCTCCAGGGGGTAGCACGGGACATAGGGCGTTTCTTAGTTGACTACGATGTGTGGCTTACTCCTGTTCTGGCCGAGCCGCCCGTACCACTGGGCGCATTTGACTCTCCGCCGGAGAACCCCATGCGGGGGTTCGATCGCGCTGCGGAGTTCTGTCCCTTCACACCGATCGCCAATTTCACGGGCCAGCCTGCTATGTCGGTGCCTCTTTATTGGAATAGCGATGGCCTGCCGGTAGGCACGCACTTCGCGGGGCGCTTCGGGGACGAGGCAACCCTGTTCCGCCTCGCGGCGCAGCTAGAGGAGGCACGACCCTGGGCTGGGCGGCGACCACCGGTTTCGGCTTGAGCCTTTCTTGAAGCCAACAGCGATAGCGCATATCTGAGGGCAATTGTCAGTGGTGGCGCACTGGACTTATCAATTTAAGGAGGTGGAGCTATGCAAACCTACATTATCCTGATAAACCTGACAGAACAGGGGATCAAGAACATTAAAGAGGCCCCGGCGCGGGTCGAAATGATGGCCAAGTCTCTTGAAGCTGCGGGGGGTAGGCTGGTGAGCTTTTACGCGGTCATGGGGCAGTACGACTACGTGGTTATCGCAGAGGGGCCCAGTGACGAGACTGCCTTTATCCAGTTGATGACACTGGGCATGCTCGGCAACGTAAGGACGTTGACGCTCAAGGCGTTCAAGCAGGGAGAATTTGCGGATATTGTGAAGAAACTCCCCTAGTCCCGTATGGGCAGGGGTGCCGAAGGGCCCATTTGAAGGGCGGATGCTACGAGAAGCCAGTGCGCCACCGGTTGATTTGAGAGATAGCCCGTCACTTCAAATTGAGAACAGGCCCCGTTACAGAACAAATCAGTAAAGTGTTCATCCGCGACCATATACTCCGTAACACCAAGAGAGCGACAGGTGACTCATCCCGGTTTAAAGAGGTGGCAAAATGTGTGAGTTCTGCATTCAGCATGGTGAGGGGAAGAAGTGGTATCTGGAAATGCGCAATT
>DAOUTY010000039.1 GCA_030668425.1 Chloroflexota bacterium | reverse complement strand
TAGTTGTCAACGCAGTGTGGTAGAGAAGCTAGCGTTTGTTACTTGTCCTCCAGCTCTTTCGGATCGAGCATGTTTCGTTCAATTAGAGCCTTGCGGATTTCATCGAGGGGGACATCGTCGAAGGGCCCGCGGTCCAGCAGGTATTCGATATGCGGCTTGCCGTCCAGATTGTGCAGGTGAAACCTGGCATCGCTGAGGCCGTCAAATTCCACCGGCATGAACCTGTGCTCCTGACACATCGTGAGGTCGAAAGCCGGAGTTGCCTTGACCCATTTCCCCTCGAGATATAACTCTGCGTAGCCGTGCCAGGGGAATATGTTGGATTTGAGAATCTCTAACACCTTCGGTGGAACGAGGTAGTTTCTGATTTTGGCGCAGCCGAGACGGGCCGGGATGCCTGCGGCCCGGGCCAGGGCAACCAGGAGCACCGCCTTTTGTACGCAGTAGCCTTTGCCCCGGGCGAGGGTGTTACTGGCCCGGAAATGCTCCGGCATGTGCTTCTTTACATAAAGGTTGTATGATATCTCGTCCCTTACAAAGTAGAACAGGGCTTTGGCTTTCCCTACAGCATCCTCTAGCCCCCCGGTCAATTCTCGGGCCTTCTCTTGTATAGCCTCACTGTCAGCGTCAAATGTGAATGTCGGCTCTAAATACCTTTCCAAAATTCCTCCCAAGAACTCAGTATATAATTTTCTCTTCCGTCATCTGGTCGAAATCCTCCTGTGACATACCAAGCATCTCTTTGAAGACGTATTCATTGTCCTGACCCAGCAGTGGGCCGCTGCGACGGATCCCTCCCGGTGTCTCGCTCAGCTTCCAGGGAATGCCATAGAATGTCTCGGTGCCGCTTTTGGGGTGGTCTACCTCCACAACTATGCCGCGCTCCCGAAAGTGAGGGTCATGATACTGTTGCTTGGATATCATAAAGGGTGCCGCTGCTACACTTGCTTTCTGGAGGATCTCCGTTACCTCTCGGGGGGTGTAGTTAGCAGTCCATTGAATGATGAGTTCATCCAGCGCATCTTGGTGGAGCAGCCTGCTATAACTATCGCTGAATCTATCGTCCTCTATCCAGGAGGTATTACCGGTGGCGTTGCAAAAGTCGAGCCACTCATCATCTGTCTTGATGGCAATAGATACCCATTCATCCTTGCCCTTACACGGGTAGTAACCGTGAGGTGCGATACCTATATCTCGATTGCCCATAGGTCCTTGAACGCGCCCGTTCATGAAGTAATCCATAAGCGGCTCGCCCAGAAGGGATGTTGTTGCTTCCCACTCAGAGATATCTATATATTGCCCCTCTCCGGTGCGATTACGGTGAATCAAAGCGACAAGCATGGCAAGAGCCCCGTGCGTAGCTGCCACGTGGTCCCCGAAGGCAAATCTTGGGCCGCATGGTATGGTTTCGTCCGGATATCCGACCACGCTATCCAGTCCGGCGAGGGCGGTTATGATGGGCGCATAGCCTCTGGTTCCTCTTAGAGGTCCGGTATGGCCCGCAAAGCAAAGTGATACCACGATAATATCCGGCTTTATCTCTGCCAGCGATTCGTAGCCCAGGCTGTATTTATCAAGTACACCCGGTGTGAAATTATCGGCGACGATATCACTTTTCTTAATTAGCTCTTTGATCAGGTCGGCACCCTTAGGCTTGGTGAAGTCTACAGTAATACCAAGCTTCCCTCTATTCAGGAGATGGAATACCGGATTCAATTCCAGACTGTCCGGGGCGGCTGTTACTATTGCCTCAGGTGTTTTAGTCAGCAGGTCTTTGGCGCTGGCGGCACCGCCCATTCTGCCGTAGTCTATCCTGTTGCGTGATTCCACCTTGATGACCTCGGCCCCCATGTCTGCCACTATGTGCGTCATTTGAGGGCCGGCCCAGGCGGAACCGAAATCGACCACTCTATATCCATCGAGAGGATAAGATGCCATCTGCGCAAGCCTCCTGCCTACACCGGATAATATGTTCTGGAGGTATTCAAAAACCTAGTAAAAAAGATGCCCCTTAGAATCTGCTTCAACCTGTCCATGTTTTCTCGACGTGCTCTTTCTATCTGCTTTAGATAACCCCCGCTCTTCGGAGCGCCACCAAATCCTCCCTCGAATAGCCCAGACGTCTGCAGTATATTTCTTCGTTGTGTTCGCCCAGCAGTGGTGCGGGGCGGTTCAGTGCCCACGGTGTCTTGGAGAACTTGTAGGGTGCTCCGGGATACTTGAGTGTCCCAGTATCGTCCCGGTCGATTGTGGCGAAGAACCCCCGTTCACTGAGATGGGGATCGTTGGCCTCATCTTCCATGTCATAAAGTGGAGCGAAGGGAATGGCATTTTTCTCAAAGAGTTCGAAGAGTTCTTTTTTTGTGCGTTCGAGGAACCATGGTGCCAGCAGTGCGTCGACCTCCTCGGGATAGTCGTCCTCCATTGCATGACGGTCCCTATATCTGGGTTCTTGGGTCCACTCAGGGTTGCCCATCAAATCAAGGAATCTTGTCCACTGTTTGAGCTGGGGTGCGCAAAGAGCCATAAAACCATCTTTGCAGGGTATAACCCTTCGTGCGGGATAAGTCCATCCGCCGCCAATGTAGCCTTTCCTCAGGCTATCCCGAGCCCCGAAGGCGTGAATGGTTATCCCGAATCCCACATAGTAGGTGGCCCAAACATCTGCTTCTGAGATATCGATGTGCTGACCGCGACCGGTGGCGTCTCCGACGAGAAGAGCTACCATTGTGGCCCCGGCACCGCTTACTGCTGCTTGGTAATGTCCCATCGATAGCGGGGCTGTCAGTGGCTCTCGCCAGTGATGGCCTATGGACTGGCTCACTCCCCCGATGGCGCAGCAGTTGATAGGGTAGGCTTTATAATCACTGTAGGGCCCGGTCTGTCCGTAGGGTGTAATGGAGGTCATTATAAGGCGCGGGTTTAGCTCTCTGACGCTGGGATAGTCAAGGCCAAGTTCATTCATAAACTGTGGGGTATTGTTTTCGACGAAAACGTCCGCGTCTTTGAGCAATCCCTTCAGGATTTTCTGTCCCGTCGATGTTTTTACGTTAAGAGTAATGCCGAATTTGCTGGTGTTGAGATAGAGGAAGAGTCCGCTTCGTTCGGGGTGGGGTATATCATTGGGGAAAGGGCCGTGATTTCGGGATTCATCCCCGATGTCGGGTGTCTCAACCTTGATAACCTCGGCACCGAGATCGGCCATCAGCTTGGTGCAATAGGGTGCGGAAACGAAGCTCCCGTATTCAACCACCCTGATTCCGGAAAGTGCTTGTTTGGCCATTCGCTATACCTTCAGCTAACCCCCTGTTAGTCTTTAGTCCTAGCCTGTGAGCTTCGCTTTTAACTCAATTTCTTCCGATCCCGCCGTTAATATTATGACTGAATCCTGATGTTTGGGCAACTGCTTTGAATGCTCAGTTGCTTGCTCCCCGTTCATGAAATCATTGTCTCGGCCCTCTCTTTCTGCTAAAATTGAGTCGTTTTGAACACCCCTGAAACTCCGATGTCGTCTGTCTGGCGAGAAGGCGATGTCATCCTCGGACTCTACAATGTGCGTGCTGTTGTGGGCGGTGGAAGTTTCGGCACAGTCTACAGGGTCTATCATCTGGATTGGCGCCAGGAACTGGCAGTCAAGTCTCCCAGCGAAGAAACCTTAACGAACAGGCAGTATCTGAGCCGTTGCCTTAGGGTCGCCCAAGCATGGGCGGATCTGCGTCTTCATCCCAACATAGTTACTTGCTTCTACATACATGATCTTGATGGAATCCCTCGCATTTTCACGGAGTATGTGGCTGGGGGAAGCTTAAGGGAAGGGCTTGCCAGAGGCTTGGACCTTAAAAGAGCCATTGATTACGCCATCCAGGTCTGCATGGGTATGGCTCACGCTCACGGGTACTCCGTCATCCACGGTGACCTCAAGCCCGAGAACTGCCTTGTAACTCTGGATGGCATTCTTAAGGTGGCGGACTTCGGCATGGGTGGTGCGGAGGCGTTTACCGGGGACAGTATGGATTGTGGGGACACGCCTGAGTACAAGGCACCGGAACAGTGGAAGGAGGTGGCAGAGGCTACACCCAGGGCGGACATATTTTCCTTGGGCGTCATTCTCTACGAAATGGTTGTGGGTAATAGACCGTTCCAGCGAGAAGAGGGGGAGCCACTTGAGGCTTTTTACTCAAGGCTTGTCACCACTAGTTGGGCGTACGAGGAGCCAACAGCGCAAATTCCCGCGAGTCTTGTCTCTATCATCAAAGAGTGCCTCAGGGAGAGACCGGAAGAGCGCCCGAAGAGTTTTACCCGGTTACAAGAGAGACTGGAGGAGGCATACAGGGAGGTTGCAGGAGGTTCTTATCTTCATAAGAGTGTGGATGAGGCCTCGCTCCGGGCTGCTAATCTCAACAAGAAGGGCATCTCCTTATACGACGTAGGTATGAAAGACGAGGCCCTGAGCGCGTTGGAGGACGCTGTAAAAGTCGATCCCTCACGTCTTAATTCCAGCTACAACCATACTTTACTGCTATGGGAGCGGGGGAAGAAGACTGACCGCGAAGTTATCAAGTGGTTGGAGATGAAGGCTGAATCGTACCCTGATGAATGGCGCCCACTCTATTACTTAGGGCTGGCCCATATTGCCCGAAGGGATATTGCGGCCGCAGAGCTTGTCTTTCAGGAGGCCCTAAAGATTGTATCAGTGGATGGCAAGGTAAAAGCGGTGCTGGAGGAGGTGGGGAGGGCTAAGGATAGCTGGCCTCGCTTTTTGCTTACCCTCAAGGATCATGAGCGTGCTGTGAACTCAGTAGCGATTGCTCCTGATGGCAGGTTTGCTGTGTCCGGGAGCGATGACAGGAGTCTGCGTTACTGGGACCTGATTACGGGGGAGTGCTTGACCACACTTAGGGGTCATGAGCGAGCTGTGAACTCGGTAACGGTTTCTTCTGGTGGCAGATTTGCTGTATCCGGGAGCGATGACAAGAGTCTGCGTTACTGGGACTTGATTACGGGGGAGTGCTTGACCACACTTAGGGGTCATGAGCGAAGTGTGAACTCGGTAGCGATTTCTCCCGGTGGTAGGTTTGCTGTGTCCGGGAGTGATGACAAGGGTCTACGTTACTGGGATTTGATTACGGGGGAGTGCATACGCACACTTGAGGGTCATGAACGTAGTGTGAACTCAGTGGCGATATCTCCCGGTGGTAGGTTTGCTGTGTCCGGGAGTGATGACAAGAGTCTACGTTATTGGGACTTGATTACGGGGGAGTGTATACGCGCGCTTGAGGGTCACGAGGATGGGGTTGGCACTGTTGTTATCCCCACCGGCGATAGATTCGCTATCTCGCAAGGCAGGGACAAGACCATGCGTCTGTGGGACTTGATGACTGGCGCATGCCTACGCACCATTGATAGACATGACCGTGCAGTCGGCTCGGCAGCCATCTCGCCTGATGCCAGGTTTCTCCTCTCAGGAAGCGGGGACAAGGACATATGCCTTTGGTATCTGGGTGGAGTGGAGTCGCTCAGACTCCCTCTGGTAATGGAGCAGGTCGAGGAAGTGGAAACCCAGGTGGCTCATGCCTCTGAATTCTCCGCGATCAGGGGGAGGGTAATGGAGTGTATGAGCAGGAAGAATTGGAGAGGGGCCGCGGAGTATCTGCAGCGAGCGCGGTCTTTCCCGGGATATGAGCGCCATCCCGAGGTGATGGACCTCTGGCAGGAGATCGGGCTCAGGGGGGTAAGGAAAGCGTTCAACGCGTGCTGGCTCAAGGGTATCTTGAAGGGGCACGAAGATTGGGTTAATACTGCTGCTTTCTCTCCTGATGGCAAGTTTGCTTTGTCGGGAAGCGATGACAGGACGCTGCGCCTGTGGGATTTAGAGACGGGAGAAAACGTTCGTGTATTTGAAGGTCACGAGGATCGGGTCAGCTCTGTAGCTATCTCTCCCAAGGGTAAGTTTGCCATCTCAGGGGGGCATGATAGAACCCTGCGTCTCTGGGGCTTAGAAACTGGGGAAGACCTTGGCATTCTTGAAGGTCACCGCGACTGGGTAAGCTCTGTGGCTATCTCCGCTGATGGCAGGTTTGTCCTCTCGGGAAGTGATGATAGGAGCCTTTGTCTTTGGGACTTAAAAACGGGAGAGCGCCTTCGCATTCTTGATGGGTTGAAGGGCGAGGTTAGAGCCGTGGCCATCTCGCCTGATGGCAGGTTTGCCCTCTCGGGAAGTGATGATAACGTTCCGTGCCTTTGGGATTTGAGGACACGAGGGTGCTTGTACAGGCTTGAGGGGCATGAGAGCTGGGTGAGCTCTGTGGCTATCTCCGCTGACGGCAGGTTTGCTCTATCCGGGAGCCTTGATGACACACTGCGTCTATGGGACTTGAGGACCGGTGCATGCCTTCGCGTCTTTAAGGGACATGACGACTGGGTCAGGTCTGTGGCCATTTCTCCCGATGGCAGGTTCGGTCTCTCCGGAGGTCATGATAGGACTTTACGACTATGGCACTTGAGGACGGGAGAATGTCTGCACATCCTGAGGGGACATGAGGACTGGGTCAGCTTTGTTGGTTTCTCTCCCGATGGCAGGTTTGCTCTATCGGGAAGCCATGATAAGACCCTGCGTATCTGGGAGTTTGACTGGGGATACGACTTTCCTGTGGAGGTGGACTGGGGTGAGGGGGCATTACCCTATCTCGAAATTTTCCTGACCCTGCACACGCCGTGCAACGCTGACAACACTGCTCGTCAGGGTAAACCTGTCTGGACAGAGGAAGACTTTGTTCAGCTTCTCCGCGAGCTCTCATTGCGGGGTTACGGTTGGCTGAAACCGGAAGGGGTGCGAAAGAAGCTCGATGCGCTCGCTGCTGCGCAGGGAGATACTGACCCCGGCCCAGTAACAGGGGCTTCGTTACCGGATTCGGAGACGGCAGAGGATTCGGCTGTCTTGCATTGCATTTGTTGTGGGCGGCGGTTCCCCGCCGCAATTCTGAGTGCGGCAGATTTCTGCCCGGACTGCAAACAAAATTTGACCCGGAAGCCTGAGGAGGATGAGCAAGGATCGTGGTGGAAGAGGCTAACCGCTCGGTAGAAGATATTGTTATCTGCCTGATTCCCCCCCCGGAGCATAATGCCTGAAGCTCTTGCTTAGGTGACCAGTGTCAGGTGCTGACAGTCTCTTCACAAGCTGGGGAACCCTGGTAATCTGTTGCGCTTGGAGGGGTGGCTTTCCTGTGGTAGGACTTGCGGCGGCAGTAATCCATGCATAGCCTGCAGTTGGTGCACCTTAGAGGACGATATTCCATAGTGCCATCGAGCGCTCGGGTCAGAGCTCCGGTTGGACATACATCTACACAGTAGACCTCGCTGCAATTGCGGCAATACCTTCTCTTCCATAGCCACCAGTTGAACTCGAAGTAGACGTGGTATAGAAGCACCAAGCCAGCAGAGAAGAAGATAATATCATGGAGCGATAGGCTCCATTGGAATACTTGTGTTGGCGCGATTCCTTTCAGGAACCACTGGATTATGCCGGTCGCTATGAAAAGGACAACCCCGATTGTTATCAATAGCTTGTGTGCTCTTTTCCAGGTGCTGGAGCCGTTTGCCGCCGTTGCGGGGTTTATGTTCCAGAGCTTGATTTCCCTAAGCCATTGTCGAGCGTCTGTGGTATGGGTTAGAGCATAGATCATGGGTGCTCCCACCAGGATCGCCGCAGCGATGCGGTGAACGAGGCGGGTCCAGCCGCCGGCAGCAAGCCCAGACAGCGCTGGTACGAAGACGATCAACCCGGTAATAAACAGGGCGATAAAGGCTGTTGCCACAACCCAATGGAATATCCGCCTGTTCTTTTCCGGGCCAGTTACACGTACATTCGCGCTGTCCATGATCTGTCCCCCTTGCAACACATTGTATTCTACCAATGCCCCTATTCGGCGTACCAGTGTATACCTCTTACTAGCAGGGGCAGGAGCAACGCTCCTGCCCCTGCACCAAGGACCCGGTATCGGGCTATACCTCTCTGAATTCCCCTTCTACTGTGCCGCTGCCATCATCGCCGTGAGGCTCACTATCCGGGTGGGCTCCGGCACCGGCATAGCTGTATACCTCTTGGCCAACACGTTGCATCGTAGCCTCAAGCTCCTCGACAGTCCTCTTCACTTGATAGGTGTCGCCGCTCTGGATGGCTGAGCGCACGGCCGCTACTTTACCTTCAGCTTCGCTCCTGAGTTCGGGTGGTAGCCTATCACCGATCTCGCGTAAGGTCTTTTCTGTTGTATAGGCGATACTATCAGCGTGGTTTTTGGTCTCTACTTCCTCATGCCGCCTGTGGTCTTCCTCAGCGTTGAGCTCTGCCTCTCGCACCATGCGGTCCACTTCATCCTGGGAAAGCCCGGAACTTGCAGTTATGGTAATCTTCTGTTCCTTTCCGGTTCCTTTGTCGTGGGCTGAGACATTGAGGATGCCATTGGCATCTATATCGAAGGTGACCTCAATCTGCGGCGCTCCTCTCGGTGCTGGTAAAATCCCATCAAGCATGAAGCGCCCGATAGTCTTGTTCTCGGCCGCCATTGGTCGCTCTCCCTGGAGCACGTGGACATCCACACTGGCTTGGTTGTCCGATGCAGTGGTGAAGGTCTCGCTCTTCCGTGTGGGGATAGTAGTGTTTCTCGGGATGAGCGCTGTCGTCACTCCGCCAAGGGTCTCGATGCCCAGAGTCAACGGAGTCACGTCCAGGAGTAGCACGTCCTTGACTTCTCCCTTGAGTACTCCACCCTGGATGGCGGCGCCTATGGCCACCACCTCGTCAGGGTTAACACCCTTATGCGGCTCCTTGCCGAAGAGTTCCTTCACTTTCTCAACCACGGCCGGCATCCTGGTCTGTCCGCCAACCAGCACCACCTCGTCGACGTTGTGCGGATCAAGCCCAGCGTCGCTCAGGGCCTGCTTCACTGGCGCTGCTGTCTTTTCGATGAGGTCAGCGACAAGTTGCTCCAGTTTGGCCCGGGTCAGGGTCATTGTCAGGTGCTTGGGGCCGCTTGAATCAGCGGTGATGAAAGGAAGGTTGATCTCCGTCTGCATCACCGTCGAGAGCTCGCACTTAGCCTTCTCCGCTGCTTCCTTGAGGCGCTGGAGCGCCATCTTATCCTGTCTCAGGTCGATGCCTTGCTCTCGCTTGAACTCGTCTGCAATCCAGCCGATAATCCTTTGGTCGAAGTCATCGCCGCCGAGGTGGGTATCACCGTTGGTCGATTTGACCTGGAAGGTACCCTCTCCCAGCTCCAGTATGGATACATCGAAGGTGCCTCCCCCGAGGTCATAGACTGCGATTGTCTCATCGCCTTTCTTGTCCAAGCCGTAGGCTAGTGCAGCGGCGGTGGGCTCGTTGATTATCCTGAGTACCTCCAGTCCCGCTATCTTGCCAGCGTCCTTAGTCGCCTGGCGCTGGCTGTCATTGAAGTAGGCGGGTACGGTCACCACTGCCTGTGTTATCTTCTCCCCCAGCTTGGCTTCAGCATCTTGCTTCATCCTCTGCAGGATCATCGCTGATATCTCAGGCGGTGGATAGGTGCGGCCTCCCATCGCTACATGTGCGTCGCCGTTTGTACCCGCAACGATCTTGAATGGCATAACCTTAATGTCTCGCTGTACCTCAGGATCGCTGTATTTGCGACCAATTAGGCGTTTAATGGAGAAGATGGTATTTTCAGAGTTGGTCACTGCCTGGCGTTTAGCGGATTGCCCCACATACCGCTCTCCGTTTTTACCGCCTACTGCTGTTACAGATGGAGTGACCCGGCTGCCCTCGCTGTTTTCAACGACTACCGGCTCTCCACCTTCCATCACTGCCATGCAAGAGTTGGTAGTACCAAGGTCTATTCCTATAACCTTTGCCATTAGAGTTTCTCCTTTTCAAAGTTTCTTTTTAGTAGTTTTAAGCGCCCGATTTCCAGCCGGACTTGTGGCCTGTCGGACCGGATAGTCCACTCGCTGCAGCCCTGTCTTCGTCCCACGAAGAGAACGGCAGGTGATTATTGAACTCTTTTCTTGCGCCGCAATAGTTGCATACACCCCAACTCGTAGGCCCGTTCGGGCTTTCGATTATCCAGTAGTGGCTACAACTTGCCTCGGCCTCTGGCTTGTTTGGAGCAGCTTCTAGCACCTTTCCCATTTGTCCGTCCTCAATCCGACCAGTTAAAAATATTCTAGGTTATGGCATGGCTTTTGTAAGCGACTTTTGTCTCATTGGGGACATGGTGATGGGGAAACAACACCATTTGGAGGACTAATTAATGGGGAAACATGGAAGGGGAACCTTCGGGTTCTTGGTGCTACGCTATGACTATCTCAAAGGGGCAACTTATAGCTCCGGTGGGGCATATGAGCTCGCACTGGGTGCACCAGCAGTTGCATGAGGAGCACTTTTTGTTTTCTATGACAGTTATAACGTTGTCAACCAGCACCAGGATGCTACAGCGACAGATGCTGACACATAATCCGCATCCGTCGCACTTTTCTCGGTCTATCACAGGCATTCTAGCCATTGTTATGGACCTCCAACATAGTCATCTTAAAACCTGAGTATATTGACTGTCAGCGACTTATGTCTCAATCAACTACTCCCGCTATTTCTCTGAGAGCTTCCTTATCGGTGATCACGATTCGTTGGCGCTCCAACCTGATTGCTCCTTCATCCTCCAGAGACTTGAGCGACCTGCCTATCATCTCCCGGGCAGTGCCAGCCATGGCCGCCATCTCCTGTTGTGTTAACTTGTGCTTGGGTCCTGTACCGTTACCTGAGTACTCCAGCAGTATCTTGGCTACCCTTGATATGACGTGTTTGAAGGACAGGTCTTCGACCAGTGATACCATGTGCCGCATCTGCTGCGACAGGACACGATTCACATTCAGGGATACTTGAGGGTGATTACGGAGTATGACCTCAAGGTCGCTGCTTCTTATACCATAGAGGACCACGGGCCCTACAGCTTGGACGCTGCTAAGGTTCGGGCCACCATCGAATACAGCTACGT
>DAOUTY010000122.1 GCA_030668425.1 Chloroflexota bacterium | reverse complement strand
GCCCTTGAGTCTAGTGGCTTCCTCGCGGTTCAAATTCTGTATGCCCTGCTCAGTTTTGAAGTGATACTGTACCCAGAAATAATCACCCTTGTCGTTGTACCACTTGAATGTATGGCTGCTGTAACCGTTCATATTGCGGAAGGTCCTGGGGGTGCCACGGTCAGAAAACAGTATAGTCACCTGATGTATCGACTCCGGCGTCAGGGATAGAAAGTCCCAGAACATGTTAGCATCTTTGAGGTTTGTATCTGGGTGACGTTTCTGAGTGTGGATAAAATCGGGAAATTTGAGTGGATCACGGATGAAGAAGACTGGTGTGTTGTTACCAACCATGTCATAGTTGCCGTCCTCTGTATAGAACTTCACTGCAAATCCGCGAGGATCCCGCTCAGCATCAGCAGAGCCTTTCTCACCCCCCACCGTTGAGAAGCGAGCAAAGACATCGGTACGCTTCCCGACCTCTGAGAGGAATTTGGCCTTGGTGTATTTGGCTACATCTGCGGTAACCTCGAAATAGCCATGTGCCCCCGCCCCCTTGGCGTGTACTACCCGCTCCGGAATTCGCTCGCGGTCAAAGTGAGCCAGCTTCTCAAGCAGGTGGACATCCTGCATCAGGATGGGACCAGGGCTGCCCGCAGTTACAGTATTTTGGTCATCCTCAACTGGCTTGCCAAAATTGCTGGTCAGTTTCCCGTTGTCATCTGCCATTTGCAGCCTCCTTTTTGTTATTACTCAATCAATAATGCTAGGTCGAAGCCTTCGAAATTGGATATGCTTTTTTAACAGAGCAGCAATAGAAAGTCAATAAAGACGTGTTTAAGAATCAATTTCACATTTAATAGGAGCAACTTCATTTAACTTCAATTCCATATCCGGTATTCTAACTGGAAAAATGTGGGGCGTATTGCGGCTACGCCATCTTGATATAAAAAGGGGCGACAGTGGTTTTCTATTACTCCTCTTCCCGGGCTATGGCCTACATATGATGCGCCGGACTTTTATTGTGTTTAGCTATAGGCCGTAGCACTGCGGGCGTAAAAAAAGGAACACTATTCATCAAATTTGATAATACTGTGTATAATAGCGCAGACGATTACCAAAGAAAGAATCTATATGACAAGCAGATGGCAAAGATGGTTATGGCACTTATCTGCTTGTCTTTCTCTTGCAGCAGCCGCTTGGTTCGCGCCAAAAACAATTTTCTTGATATCTCTCGGCGCAGTAACCTTTTTATTCCTGCTATTTGAACTTACCAGATTTAGGATCACAAGTATAAATCGATGGTTTTTCTCCTGTTTCGGTTCATTATTAAGGCTTGAGGAAGTATCAAGTGTAACCACTTCAAGTTATGTTCTGGTTGCCGCTCTAATAGCATACCTTGCTTTTGGTAAAGATATCGCAGTTCTTTCAGTCTGTTTCTTAGCAGTAGGTGATGTAGCTGCTGCCATTATTGGCAGCCATTGCGGAAAAATTAGATTATTCGGTAAGGTAATAGAGGGTGATCTTTCCTGTTTTATTGCTTGCCTGGTAACAGGATTCATCCTTTTCTATGCGGGTTTGAATATCAGTGCGATTACCATCCTGGTAGGAGCTATTGCTGCTACGATTGGTCAAGCCATAAGAACACCTATAGACGATAATTTGATAATGCCATTATTTGCAGGAATGGCTATGGCAGCTGCACCAGGATAATACCAATAAACGCAATTAAGCAAATTAAGGAAACATTTTCCTTGGACCGGTTCTTTGGGGACAGGGCACAGTAATCCACAAGATTCATAGCTTAAGAAATCCCCATCAATCATGATCGAGTATCGCCCTGAAGTCAGACATATTGAATTTCATCAGGAGGTGAGTATATACTATTAGCTAATACAGATTGCTTGGGGGAATCCCGGCGATACTTCCGAGGAAGTGTCACCTCTTTGATACGCTACTTATTATTATGACGGCAGCATCAAAAAGCTACAGCAGGCCCTGGGTTGCTGTAGCCTTTCTATGTCTGGCTGTATTAATTATTGGTATTGACGATACTGTTCTCAACTTGGCGTTGCCTCCTATTTCAAGAGAGTTCATGGCGAGTATGAGTGAATTACAGTGGATGATCAACGCCTATCTTTTAGCGTTTGTTGCCCTGCTGCTGACGATGGGCACACTGGGCGATCGCTATGGCCGCAAGCGCATGTTCCAAATAGGGTTGATCGCATTTGGTCTCAGCTCACTGGCAGCGGCGTTTTCCACTTCGATAACAATGCTCATCGCTTGCCGGGCTCTTATGGGTATTGCGGGCTCAATGATTCTGCCGCAGACGCTTTCGATTATCAGGGCAACCTTTACAGAACCAAAAGACCGTGGGCAGGCGATCGGTATCTGGGCCGGTGTGTTTGCGTTGGGCTACGGGGTAGGTCCGGTCGTCGGCGGAATCCTGCTGGATCACTTCGAATGGAATTCAGTGTTCTTTCTTAACATCCCTGTGGCTATTATTACGCTGATAGGAGGTTATTTCTTTATTCCGGAATCCGGTGACCGAAGTGCTTCCAGACTGGACCCGGCAGGTGTGATCTTGTCCATCGCCGGATTATCCACAATCGTCTATGGCATCATCAAGGCAGGGGAGGAGAGCTGGACTGAGGGCTCTGTTATAGTCTTGCTCAGTATAGGAATATTTATCTTATTGATTTTTGCTTGGTGGGAAAAACGCTCGGAACATCCCATGCTGCCGATGAGATTCTTTAAGAACATGTCTTTCACCGGGGCCAATGTGGCCATGACGCTGGTTTCGTTCAGCGCACTGGCACTGCTCTTTTTCCTCAGTCAGTATTTCCAGTCTGTGCAGGGACACACTCCCCTCGAGACGGCATGGCGTATGTTACCGACGGCTGTGCTTTCCTTGATAGCATCTATACTTGCCATACAAATAGCACGTGTCATTGGCGTTAAGCTGCCGGTAAGTATCGGCCTCCTAATAGGTGGGATCGGGCTCCTATACTTGTCTTATGCCGATACCGATTGGTCTTATCCGGTGGTATTTGGCGGATTGAGCCTTACGGCAGTAGGTATCGGGCTGGTATGGGCCCCATGCACGGACTCTATTATGGGCTCTTTGCCGGAGAAAAGGGCTGGAATTGGTTCAGCGATGGACACGACAATGCAGCAGCTAGGGGGTGCCCTGGGAATAGCAGTACTTGGTGCAATCATGAACGCAATATATCTGGATAAAATCGCCAATCTAGAAGTTATTGCCTCCTTACCTGAAGAGGCCTATGCAACAATCCAGAACAGTATACAGAGTGCTCATATAGTTGCGGAGCAATTCCCCGAGGAGATTGCGCAGCAGATTGTCAATGGATCGAGTGACGCCTTCACTTCCGGCATGAATGAGGCCATGTTCATCGCTGCAATAGTAATGCTAGTGGCTTCAGTGATCACACTGTTTATCCTGCCGGCACGTATTCGCCCTTCACAGGAATAATACAGCGATGGCATGACCTGCTCCGGGTTAATATCGGGTATTCTTAAGAGTAAAATGTCTGTCGTATTGCGGCTACGCAATCCTTATTCGGCAGCTGAGCCAAAGTTGACGGCCAGCGGGCACAGGGATATGATGGCTACGTCAAAGGAAGGGTACGCGTTCGGCCTGCGAGAAGTTGACGTGAGTAGCAATTCCGGATTCAAGGAGGCAGCATAATGACTATCCCTAACCTTTCCCTGGAGGGCAAGGTGGCCGTCATCACCGGGGGGAGCAGGGGCATCGGCAGGTCGATAGCCCTGGGATTTGCTGAGGCAGGCGCCGATGTCGTGGTCGCCAGTCGCACTATCGCCGATCTGGAAAAGGTGGCGCAGCAGATTGAAGAGTTGGGACAGCGTGCTCTAGCGGTTGAGACCAATATCGCTGTGAAAAGCGAAGTCGATAATATGGTAGCGAAAACGCTCGAGAAATTCGGCACCATCGATATCCTGGTCAATAGTGCGGCGATTAACATTATGCGCCCCCTCATCGATCTCCGTGAGGACGGATGGGACAAGGTAATGAATGTCGACCTCAAGGGTTATTATCTGTGTTGCCAGGCGGTAGCAGGGGTGATGAAGGAAAAGAAGAGCGGTAACATAATCAATATAACATCGACAGGTGCTGTGAAAGCGGCCGCGGGGCTGGGGGCCTACAGCATAGCGAAGGCCGGCGTTGTCATGCTTACCCAGGTCCTGGCTGTCGAGCTGGCTCATTGCAATATTCGCGTTAACTCCGTCGGGCCATCGCTCGTGAGAACAGGGTTCAGCGAGCCAATGTGGGCCAACCCCGATGTGCTGAAAGCTGTTGAAGCCAGCACCCCGCTCGGACGCATCGCTGAGCCTGAGGACATCATGTCGGCGGTCCTGTTCCTCGCCTCCGACGCCTCGAGCTATATCACCGGGCAGACCATATACGTCGAAGGCGGCGTCCTGGCATAATGCAAAAGTCATTGCGAGGAGCCCCAGGCTTATCGAAGGGCAACGAACCAATCTTGACACTATTTGTATACGGGGCGATTGCTTCGCTCCGCTCGCGAGGTGAGAAGAGGATTGTATGACTGAGAAAGCGTTTCAGGATTACTATCCGGATCATCTCAGTCACTGTTATGGTTGTGGTCGCCTAAATGAGCATGGCCTGCAGATCAAAAGCTACTGGGATGGAGAAGAGACTGTCTGCACATTTCATCCCAAAGCCTATCACATAGCTGTTCCTGGATATGTGTACGGCGGTCTCATCGCCTCGATCATCGACTGCCACTGCACTGGCACGGCTGCGGCTGCCGCATATCGCGCTGAGGGACGTGCGATGGATACGGAACCAACATTACGTTTCTTGACTGGCTCATTACACGTCGATTACGTACGGCCTACCCCATTGGATGTCCCGCTGGAAGTACGGGCATCTGTCAAAGAGATCAAGGGCCGTAAGGTTGTGGTTGCCGCGACATTGTCGGCGGAGGGAGAGGTATGCGCTCGTGGCGAGGTGGTGGCTATTCAGGTGCCGGAGCACCTGGTACCCAAATAGAGCATTGCCTCCGGCACACAGGGTACCGCCTATAATCAAGCCCGGGCAGCGGATGGCCGTGGAATTCCCGGGCTACAGGAATGAAACCGCGTCTATTTCAGCCACGGCCTATACGGTCTCCCTGAGAGCCACTACAGCCTTCCTGGTGGGTTTCGTTACCACTTCACCCACCCTACACCAACTGATTAGAGCGCACAGCTTCCAGGATACAAGGCTAGAGTTCTACAGTCCTACGCGGTACTCGCTATGCCTTCTGGCGCTCCCTGAGAGCGATAAAGGCCGGCAACACTGTGAAGGCAGCGACGGCACAAAGAGCCGTGCCAAAAGCAAGAGAAAGACCCAAATCCCTGAGCCCGACAAACCAGGAAGTTGCCAGAATAACAAAGGCAATGATAGAGGTAATGGCGGCTATGAGTATTGAGCCCCCGGTGGTGCTAAAAGAGGTGGCTATTGATTTCTCCACCGAGTTCCCCTGCCTCCTTTCCTCGTCAAAGCGACGGAGGAAATGGATGCAGTAGTCAATCCCTAACCCCAGGAATAGCGGGAATATAGCCATGGTTACTACAGTAACAGGTATATCGAATTGATGCATAAGGCCTAAGGTCCATGCCATAGCTATACCCAGGGTGCACAAGACTATGATCGGAGCCGTAACCCTGCGGAAGCCCAGGGGCAGAACAACGATCAATCCAGCAAGGGTGAAGATAGCGACCT